>DATFCK010000441.1:0-16681 GCA_035253185.1 Chthoniobacterales bacterium
CATCGATGTCATCAACTATTATTTGAAGGTCGCGCGATATCTGTTGCCGCATTTCCGGAATCGTCCGGTAACGTTGAAGCGCTATCCCAACGGCATTCATGGCGAAATCTTCTACGAAAAGGATGCGCCGGGATTCACCCCGTCGTGGGTCAAAACGTTTCCAGTGCCGCGCCGTGAAGGCGGACCCGACATCCGGTATGTAATGATCAACGACCGCGCCACCCTTGCCTGGGCGGCAAGCATTGACGCGCTGGAGTTGCATCCTTTTCTGCACAAGGCGCCACGAATCGATCGTCCGACCCACGTTGTGTTCGACCTTGATCCAGGCGAAGGCGCTGATATCCGGCAATGCGCTGAGGTCGGATTGCGTTTGCGAGATCTACTCAAGAATCTTCAGCTGAAAGCGTTTCCGAAAATTTCCGGTTCGAAAGGGATTCAGGTTTACCTGCCGCTGAATACCGGGGCGACGTATGCCGCTACCCAATCATTCGCGCACGCCATCGCCGAACTTCTGGAACGACAGCATCCGCAAAAAATCGTGTCCGAGATGCCGAAAAATTTACGGCACGGCAAAGTATTTATCGATTGGAGCCAGAATGCCGATCACAAGACAACGGTCGGCGTTTACTCGCTACGAGCGAAGCGACATCGTCCCTACGTTTCGATGCCGGTGCATTGGGAGGAGCTCGAGGACGGTCTGGCTAACGACAAACTGGACGAACTTTATTTCACCGCCGACGTGGCATTGGCGCGGATCAAGAAGGCCGGAGACCTGTTCGCGCCGGTACTGCGATTAAAACAGAAACTGCCGGCTGAATTTCAATCGTTAGGCAGGGATACTTCAGCGGGAAGAAAAAATGCCGGCGCCAGGGCCGGCCGGGGTCGTCGTCCCCGGCTCCAGGAATACGAGACGAAACGACACTTCGACCGGACTAGCGAGCCGGCACCGGCGGTGGTGCGCCGGAGCGCCCAGGGCAGCCGCCGCCGGTTCGTCGTGCAGAAACATGCCGCCAGCCATTTACACTACGATTTGCGGCTGGAAATGCACGACGTGTTGAAATCGTGGGCGGTACCGAAAGGACTTCCGCTGGTAAAAGAAGAACGACACACCGGGTTCGAAACCGAAGATCATCCGGTCGAATATCTGCAGTTCGAAGGAATCATCCCCCGCGGCGAATACGGCGGAGGAACCGTAATGGTTTGGGATATTGGAACCTACGAAATTGTCTCGGGAAATTACTGGAAGGGCGAGCTGTCAGTTTTCTTGAAAGGGAAAAAACTAAAAGGCGAATGGACGCTAAAACGTATCGAATCGGCCGATGACAAGAAGAAATGGCTGATTACGAAGGCGAAACAGGACGCGAAGGTCGGCAAACGAGTGGCTGAGGTGTCCGCCATCAGTGGGAAGACAATGGAAGATATCGCGGGGAAGAATGCCGCGGTATGGAGGAGCAATCGCGGACTTGACCGAAGCAAACGCGGAACATCGAACGCGGACCGTCGGACCGCGAATGGGCGTGGACCGCAGGCGCCCCCGGCTGTCATTCCTGGCGCTTCACCGACAACATCCGCTGAAAACCAGGCCGGGCTAAACCGCTGGGCGCGAGGCCGCACCACGCAGCCGGCGAGGCGCCTGCGCTCCCCGAAGTTTGTTTCCCCGATGAAGGCGACAGCGGTCAGTGCGCTGCCGGAAGGCGACCAATGGATTTACGAGGTCAAATGGGATGGATACCGCGCGCTGGCGCTGAAAGATGGCGATTCGGTGAGACTGATGTCGCTCAAAGAAAAGAACCTAACGAGCGACTTTCCTGCGGTGGTCAGTGCCGTGCGCACGGTAAACGCGGATGTGGCCGTGATCGACGGCGAGATTGTGGCGGTAGATGCGAAAGGATGTCCCTCGTTTCAGATGTTGCAAAACCGGGGAAAACTGGGGCGTGGATGGCAGATCGTTTATTACGCGTTCGATATTCTGAATCTGGAGGGAGAAAATCTGCAGCTAATGCCGTTGATGGAGCGGAAGCGCAAACTGCGGGAAATCACCGCCGGATCGGATGTGCGATACAACGCTGACCTTACTGGAAACGTAGGCACGGTCGTGGACACAATTAAAGCAGCCGGTCTGGAAGGGATCGTAGCCAAACAGCGCGACTCGCTCTATCGCGCCGGAACACGGGTGACCTCATGGCTCAAGTTCAAGTTGAGTAAGTCGCAGGAGTTTGTAATTGGCGGATACAAGCCCGAGGTCGGAAGTTTCCAGTCGATCCTGGTGGGCTATTACGAAGGCAAAAAGCTCATGTTTGCCGGCAAGGTGAGGCAGGGTTTCAATCCAGCATCGCGGGCGCGGTTGCTGGACAGCATGCGACCAATGCTCACCGAGCGGTGCCCATTCGCGAACCTGCCAACCAGCAAGCGAAGCCACTTCGGAGAAGGAATCACCGCGGAAGAGATGGAGATACTTTGCTGGCTGCAACCTCGCCTGGTGGCGCAGGTCAGTTTCACCGAGTGGACCAATTACGGCTTACTGAGGCACGCGACGTTTGAGGGCCTGCGTGATGACAAGAAGCCGCGCGAGATCGTCAGGGAAACCGGGATGTAATGGCATTTAAAAATTTAACGATTCAACGATTCAACGATTCAACGATCCCCGCCGCTGTTCAGCCTTTCGACGCTCCTGCTACGATCTGCCCAGTATCCGGCAGCATCCCTAACTGTTGAAACAACACCAGGCTGCCCACCAGCACCCAATCCTCCGCGATTTTGCCGTCGTGAATTCGGTGGATGGTTATCATGGGGACAGATACCTGCCTCCCGGTAGCCGGAATTCCCATCCAGGCGCCGCGATGGGTGCCATTCATGGTATACCGGCTAACGACATAATTCCCTTCCCCAAATATTTGTTCGATATCGAAACGCAAGTCCGGGAACGCAGCGACCCAGGCCGCTGCTTCCGTTTTCACCGACTCGGCTGATCGCGGCGCGCCAGCAGTCTGGGGTCCACCCCGAAGCTGATGCGTTATACAATCAGAGGCGAACAATTCATCCGCGACTTCGAGTTTCCGTTGATTCCACATCTCCTCGATAAATCGCCTAACGACGGCTTTGTTCTGTTCTTGATTCATAATTGGTGAGAACGGCTGCGGATTGAGCGCATCCAAAAGCTAGCGGCAATTGACCCAATCGCCATGGCGGTTCGGTGAACCGCCGCTACCATAGCACATGGCCACCGCTCCTGAATGCATCATCCTGATTGGCCTTCCCGCGGCCGGCAAAAGCTCCTTCTACATGGAGAAATTCGCCAAAAGCCACGTCCACATTTCGAAGGATCTTTGGCCTAACGCCAGCGGACGCGACGCCCGACAGCAAAAGCTAATCGAGGAAACGTTTGCCGCCGGCAAATCCGTTGTGATCGATAATACCAACCCGACGGCCGCGGAACGGGAACGCCTGATCCGAGCTGCTCACCAGAACGGGGCGCGGGTTATTGGCTATTTTTTTGATGTAAGCACCCGCGCCGCGGTGGCGCGGAACGCCACTCGAACCGGACGGAGTAAAGTGCCTAACGTCGCCATTTTCACCACCGCCAAGCGATTGCAGCCGCCCCTCCTGAGCGAAGGATTTGATGAGCTTTTTCGGATTGAGATCGCGGAGGATCGTTCGTTTCGGATAAGTGCCACCTCACCGTAAACGATGCAATCGACTCGAGATAGGCGCGCGGCTCATCTCAAGTGGAAGCGGCGTAACGCGCGCGTTTCTTAAAAGCACGCGACGAGACGTCGCGTCTACCCGAAGACCAAAAGTCGTTAAGTAGTCGTAGCCACTACTGCCCGGTGTTGGCTGATCAGCCGCCGCGCCGGCGGTTCACCTTTGTGCCATCGGCATCACCGTGACGCTTGGACTTCACGCTGATTTTTCATCGAGCTGATTGCTTCCGGTACGGTCATGAAGATCGGCATCACGGACGCGAGCCGCACCGTATCGAAGATCGGTTTAACCTCGGGACTCAAGGCTGCCAGACAGACTCTGCCGCCGTACTCACCGCAATCCCTCAAATACTCCAGAATCGTGGCGATTCCGCGCGAGTCGATGAATTGAACGCCGCTGAAATCGAGGACAAGTGCCGGACATTTTTCCCTGAGCCGCCCCTGAAACAGCTCACGCAGGACTGGCGAAAAATGCAGGTCGATCTCGCCTTCTAAGGCAAAGACGTCAACACCGTCCTGGACCACTTCCTTGAGGCGCACTTAGCGTAAATTCGGGCGCGGTCGCTCGCCCGGACGCCTCGGAGTGAAGGTTGCGGTTTCAAATAGTTAATCGCCGTAATCTCGGGGTAACAACGATTGCTCTGAAGCAGAATCCGGCGCGAGTCCGCCGCATTTCGAACCTCCGAGCCTAACTGAACCGATGTTTGATCGGACTTTTTCGGATAACCGAGTCCGGTTGGCGTTGGATTGCCCGGAAAGGCGAAAACTGTTTGCCTGTCTATCGTTTACTCCGCCCCGGATTTCGTCCGCTCGATTCGGAGCGGCATGTGTCGCCCTTCGCCAGGCATTACTTCACCAACCATGTCGTTTCTCCGGAGCTACTCCGTTTTTTGGTGTGTTTATGAACATGCCGCGGCCACGGCGCTCCTGGCCGGTGTGCGCGCTGCCCGCTAAATAGCTACGCCGGTCGTAGCTGGCATTCCCGCGCTGCACAATAAATACCTGGGCCGCTTTTAGCGCCGAGCGCGGCGGGAAAGGTTACGCCAACGGGCGGATTGGCCCCGGGTCCGATGATTCCGCTTGTCTGCCGCATCGTAAGTCGTAGAAATGCGTAAATGGCGGTGGCAGTGGCAATTCCACGGAAAAAACGAAAACGGGCGCCGCGGGTCGCGCTCCCCATTCTCAATTCAGTAGATCGAGCAGTGATAGCTACCGATCTCGAAGGCAAAGTCGTCTTCTGGAATGCCATGGCCGAACGGCTTTATGGCTGGACCTGGAAACAAGCGATCGGCCGGCAGATCACCGAGCTGGTGGTTCCGCCTGACGGCCAGCCTGATGCTGCCAGGATCATGAAGCAATTGCGCAACGGAAAAAGCTGGACCGGCCAGTTTACGGTGCGCCGGCGGGATGGCACTTCCTTCACGGCTACGGTCAGAAACGAACCGATTCAGGATAACGACGGCCATCTGGTGGGAATCATCGGGATTTCAGGCGTCGATAACGCAATTGAATCTTTGAAGCGGGCGCCGAAACGGCGTCGCGGATCTTTTGACCGGGTGAATATAAGTGGTGGAAAAAGGGCATAACGATGCGGCGCCTCCGCGCAAACGCGTGATCGTTAGGCGACGTTGGCCCACGAGGCCAGCGCGCGCAGGCCGGGCGGTAACGCAGCAAGTCGGTTATTGGCACGTTGGGACCGACGGCGTTTGGGCTGTAACCGTTTCGAGCCGCTGCAAAACCGGTTCCAAAGGTGGCAGGGAAAGGGATCGGCCAACCCTCAAAAATGCGCTTCGGCCGGGGCCGCGCACCTCCGGAAAGGCCATTCTCCGGCTGAATCGCGCGACTACGAGCTGAGCTTGCGCAGAATGGTCCGCAGCTCGGCTACGTCGACCGGTTTCGTCAGGTGAAAATCGAAACCGGCTTCCTGGCTGCGCTGGACGTCATGGGCCATCCCGAAACCGGTTAGAGCGACTCCTTTGACATCCCGCTTTCGTTTTACCTCAGTCATCAGTTCATAACCAGTCCCGTCTGGCAGACCGATATCGCTCAAGATTGCGTCGAACGACTCGGACCGGAACGCATCCCGCGCTTCCTGCAAAGTCGCGACACTAGCCACCGTGTATCCAAAATGGTTCAACAGCCTGGCCAAGATGCGACGAGTGTCATCATGATCTTCGACCAGGAGGATCTTTAAGTTCGGCCGGTTCGTCACTGCCGCGCCGTCGAGCGCTGGGCGGGCCGAACCCTTCTCTTTGTCGTACTTCAACGCGACGGTTGCGGTCGTGCCGAAACCGCGGCCGCGACTGCTTACGCTGACCGTTCCGTTATGGAGTTCCACCAGATTCTTGCAGATGGCGAGGCCGAGGCCCAAACCGCCAAATTTTCGCGACATTCCGCGTTCCCCTTGTTCGAACGCTTTGAACAGCGATTCCTGTTTGCCCGCTTCAATGCCAATACCGGTATCGGTAATTGCGAAATAAAAGAAATCGTCCTCGTTCCAGGTTTGGATCGTGATCTCACCGCCCGGTCCGGTAAACTTCACCGCGTTGTTAATCAAATTCCAAAAAACCTGCTCAATGCGAACCGGATCGGCCCAGATCCGATGATGTTCCGCATCCCAGTTAGTCGTTACCGCAAGGTGTTTGCGATGAATATCTGAGCGAGCGATCGCCAACGCGTCGCGCACCACCGCGTGCGCATCCACAAGCTGGGGGTGGAGATCAATTTTCCCGGTACTGATTCGAGTTAAATCGAGGAGATCGTCGATCAGCCGCGCTTCCAGCTGCACGTTGCGGCGGATCATTTGCACTTCGCTACTGAATTTTTCGGGAAGCTCCGACAAATTTTCGGCCATGAAACTTGCCGCGGCCAGCGCCGGCGTCAGGGGCGTGCGCAGTTCGTGGCTTAGCGTCGCCAAAAATTCGTCCTTGGCTTGATTCGCTTTCACCGCGGCGATTTTTTCGGCCTCGATCGCCCGGGTGCGGACCTGGTCGGACATGTCACGGGTGACTTTGGAAAATCCGCGGAGTTTGCCAGTATCGTCGCGCAGCGCGGTAATAAGCACATCGGCGTAAAAGGTGGTGCCGTCTTTACGGACCCGGACCCCCTGGTCGCGAATATGTCCGTCGCGAGTGGCAATCTCCAGGTTGTGCTGGGGTTTCCCGGCGGCAACATCCTCCGCGGTGTAAAAACAGGCGAAATGTTTTCCGATAATATCCTTTGCCGCGAACCCCTTGATCTTTTGGGCACCGGAATTCCAAGTGCTAACGCGCCCATTCGGATCCAGCATAAAAATGGCGTACTCCTCCACCCGGTCGACCAGCAATCGGAATTGCTCTTCTTTTTCGCGCAGTTTTTCCTCAGCCATTCGGCGTTCGGTGAGATCACGGGTTACTTTCCCGAAACCGGCCAGTTTGCCGTCACGGCCATAGATAGCAGTGATGACGACGGACGCCCAAAAGCGCGACCCGTCTTTGCGCAGACGCCAGCCTTCATCTTCCACGCGACCGTTCGCTATTGCTTCCTCAAGCTCCCGTTCCGGTTTTCGGCTGGCAATGTCTTCCGGCGGATAAAATTTGGAGAAATGCTGGCCGATAATTTCCTCCGGCTGATACTGCTTCAGCCGCCGAGCCCCAAGGTTCCAGCTGGCAACATAACCGCTGGGATCAAGCAAGAAAATGGCGTAATCTTCCACGCCCTCGACTAACAACCGATACCGCTCCTCTGATTCGCGAAGGGAGGTTGAAGGACCCAATTCAGCCATGATGATAATCCCGTAGCACCAAGGGGTTATTGTGATCTGTTTTTGGGCCGGCGTCCAGAGACGGCACACAACCAGGTGGGCATCTGAAATCAATCCGGAGTGGGCGCGACCTGCGAACAGCCGGTCACTTCTCCGCCAATAAAGCTTCGCACGCCTTTGCGCAACGGCGGCAGGCTTCGGCGCAGACTTTGCAGTGTTCCATTTTGGCTCCGTGCCGGGCACAGGTTTCGCCGCAGGATTGACATGCCTGGACACACGCTCGCATTTGGGCCCCGGCCAGTTTGAAGTCGGTGCGGGTGAACCGCGAGATGATGCGGGCGGTGGTCAGGCAAACATCAGCGCAATCGTTGCAATCCCGAACACAATCGACCATGTCCGCGACCTTTTCCTCGCCCAGGCAGGCGTCGGCACACGCGTTGCAGGCCTCGGCGCAGGCATAACATGCGGTAATACATTCGATGTTTACCGCATGATCCGATGACGGGTTGACCGGATGACTCTCGAACATTTGTTTGATGTAGCTCATGTCGGGAATGGGTCTGTAAAATAATATCGTCTGCCACAAAGGCATCGCGCTGATCTAAATCCAGCCTGACATCGGTCCTGCCGTCCAGGGTGATGGACCAGCTGGCTCGTTCAGCATTCGAGTTTCCGCCAAATATTTAACCGAGATTATTGGCTGGAAACCAATGTTCCAATTCAGCGTTGGCAAACAGCCGCCGGTTCGAATTCGACTGGCAAGCGCCATTTGAACAAGGCACAAATTTGCCCTAACCAAACCTTGTTCAGCGATAAAGCCGGTACCAGCCGGCGGTCATCGCACCTCCGCGGAGATTCATTCCACCGCACCAGTGGTCAGCCCGAAAAAATGATCAGGTTTTTACCGACGATTCCTTAGTGAGCGTCGTTAACACCGAGGGAAACCCGCCTAAGTGAGGAAGGAAATGGATTTTTCGCGCGCCAACTGCCGCCGCTGCCAGCTACATCCACCCTAACGCCCGAAACCGTTAGCAGCAGTGATGAATACTCATGACACCGAAGACGAGAAAATATCGCAGCGGATCGAGCTTTATGCCGCCGCTCATCCCGGTACTCCTTCGGCGGTACGTCGTCCGGCGGTTTTTTGCAAATCCGGAACTTGGATTGCATTGCTGGGCGACAATCTGGAAGAAGGGATCATCGGGTATGGCGACACCATTGAGGCCGCGCTGCGTTCGTTCGATGCTCGCTATCTCTCCATGCTTCACGCGCCGGGTGAAGCGGACGATCGAGCGGCGTGACCTGTCAGAGCCGGGGTTACGGGTGAGTCCTTGCCCGGTTCGCCACACCCTTCCTGGCGGCACAGGTCGTTAGGCAGACGTCCTCATGGCAATGGGCGCCGAAACGTTTAACGGTCGCGGCCCGAGGCTTACCGGCTAACGTCCCCGCGATCACCCTGGCCTGATTTGACCTTCTTTTTCGCCTTGCGCCGGCGGTCCGCGGCCAGGGAGCGCCCTACCTTCACTTCGGTTTTGAATTGACCTTTCCGGTTGCGACGCACGTAACGGCGATCGCCTTTGTGCGGTTCAATTGTCGTTCGTTTGCTTGTCTTCCGTGTTGCCATAACACCGATCAATCGCGCATGCGGTATTTCTCGCGTGGCTTTTTCAGCGACACCGCCTCGGCGTCGGGCAAACTCTGCGCCGCACTGCTTCAATCTTTCGTTGTCTACCGCGTGCTTTCCGTGCCGTTCAACTCTAATGGAGCCCGAAGACGCGATGGCCGCCGCCACCAGCCGTCGGTGTCCAACGCCGGGTGATAGTATGAGCGGCCTTGGGTGAGTTCCCGAATGGCGCTGGCAATGGCCGTCGGCCGCGGCGATCCGCTGCGCAGATCAAACGCCCCGGGCTCATACGTTCCGTTCTGGTGTGTAACCAGAACGTCCCAGTCGTAAGAGCCGAGCAACGCCCACACCGTCATCGCTCGCACATCGCAGTCCTCGTTGCGGGCGCGAACGCAAGCCCGCCACATCTCCATAAACCATCGCAGCTGCTCATCCAGGGTGCAGCCCAGGTGAACTTCGGTTAGGGCAACCGGTGTCCGGTAGCGATGCCAGGTCTCGATGATGTGACAGTAAGCCCCGGCAATTCCCTCGATCCTCGCCCTAACCGCTGCGTCATCGGCATAAGTCTGCCGGCCGTTCCCGCCATGGGTCTCGGGCGGGAAGAACTCCAGATTTTCGTCGAGGTAACGATCGCTGGTAACGTAATAATTGATTCCAATGAGGTCGGGGGGACATGGATCCGCACTGAAAAAATCCAGCTCTTCAGCCGACACGCCCGCCCACTCAAAATAACTCCAAAGCGGATGTTGAGATTTGATCTCGCCGCGCAAAAGATCCCAGGTCGCCCATCGACGATTATTCTCGAAATCGGCCTGATAGGCTAAATCAGGGGTGGAAAACACCCGGCCCAGGTCTTCGGTTTGGACTAACCGGGCCGAGGGATTCACTTCGCGAATCGCCTTCATGGCCAGGACGATGGCTTTAATTTGATTCAAAAACGCTCGCGCAAAACTCCGGTCATCGGTTTTGTGCGGGTACCAATGTCCATACAGGGCGCTGAACCGCGCGGTGGTGAGCGGTTCGTTAATCGGGGTGTAAAACTCGATCCAGGGATATCGGCGAGCGATGCCGGCAGCGTAGCGCGCGAATTTTTGCGGGAATTCTGGATCAAGCAGATCGGTATAACGCGGGCCGCTGCCGTGATGCAGAAGGCCGGCCACCGGCTGAATGCCTAACGATCGTATCTCCGCCATCCAGCGATCGCTCCACCGCCATTCGATCTGGTCGACCGCGACCGGCGCGAGCGCCTCCCACAGGAGCGGAGTTCGCAGAGTCTTGAGGCCAAACCCGGCGAAATGCCGCAGATCCTGCAGACGATCGCAGTGGCCGCTACGTTGTAACTGGTTGAAGTACCGGTCGCCGACGCGATTGATGGTGCATTCGACTCCGCCCCAAAGATCGAGATTGGTCGTTTCCATTGGTAGGTGTTTCGCTCGCGGCAGCGAGTTTTTTGTAAAGAGTTAACGCCTGACCCACGACCTGATCCATGTTGTAGTATCGATAGGTGGCGAGCCGGCCCACAAAGCGCACATTGGGCGTGGCCGCAGCCAGATCACGATATTTGGCGTAGATGCCGGCGTTTTCAGCGCGTGGAATCGGATAGTACGGATCGCCGAACTCGCGCGGATACTCATACACGATGCTGGTCTTCGAGTGTTCCTGGCCGGTCAGGTGCTTGAATTCAGTGATGCGGGTGTGTTCGAATTCATTTGGGTAATTCACCACCCCGACCGGTTGGAACCATTTTGTGTCGCGAGTCTCATGGCGGAACTGCAACGATCGATAGGGAAGTTTGCCAAAACGAAAGTCGAAGAATTCGTCGATGGCGCCGGTAAAGATCAGCTCGCCAAAACGCACTCGCTGCCGCAGCTCACGATAATCGCTGTTCAGCTCAACCGTGATGTTTGGATGATCAAGCATGTTCTCGAACATCCGAGTGAATCCATGTTTCGGCATGAACTGGTACTCGTCAGTGAAATAACGATCGTCCCGGTTCGTCCGAACCGGAATTCGCGCGGTTACCTGGGCATCGAGTTCCGACGGGTCGACCCCCCATTGTTTTCGGGTATATCCGCGAAAGAATTTTTCGTAGAGTTCGCGGCCCACCCTGCTTACGACCACGTCTTCGGATGTTCGAACGGGGTTTCGAATTTCGGCTAACGAATTCAGGAATTCTGCCACGCCGGCCTCATCAAGATTCAATCCGTAGTAGCGATTCACCGTATCGAGGTTGATCGGAATAGGCAGAAGCGAGCCATCGATGCTGGCCAGCACCCGATGCTCATATTTGCGCCAGGTGGTGAAGCGCGACAGGTAGTTAAATATTTCCTTCGAGTTCGTGTGAAAAATGTGTGGTCCATAGCGATGGATCAGCAGCCCGGCTTGATCGGAGCAGTCGTAGGCGTTTCCGCCAATATGTGATCGGCGATCACAGATCATGACCGATTTGTTAAGGCCGCGCGCCAGGCGCTCCGCCATTACCGATCCGGCAAAGCCGGCGCCAACAATGAGATAATCGAAGCTGACGCTCATGCCGCAGAAATCGCAACCGACGAACTGCGCGTGATCGCCTCATCGATATGATTTTCGAGCCTGGCGACGATCGCCTCCCATGAATTTTCCCGGGCGAGTTCGCGACCTCGCCTGGACACCGCTCGGTTCGGCTTGAACGCGTTGTGGTGGCACGCGCGAATAAAATCGCGGTGGCCGGCCGCTATCGTGATTACCTCGCGGAACTGGCGAACGACGTCGGCAACTGGGGTGGAAACAATCGGAATACCGGTCGCCATGTATTCCAGAGCTTTGGTCGGGTTGATGAATTCCGTCGCTTTGTTCAAAGCGAACGGCATCAGACAGACATCGAATGCCTTCGCATACGCGGGCAGCAGCGAATAATCCCGGGCGCCCAGCCAGTGAAGTTTCGGATGGCTCGGCAAAGTTTCGACGTCAATTTTTGTGGTCGGTCCGATCAACACTACAGATCCAGTCGGATCCGCCGCCGCGAGCGCGGCAATCAATTCATAATCGAGCCGTTCGTCTACGACGCCGATGTAGCCGTAAACCGGACCCGGCAGGTTAACGACATCGATGGGGATGGCGGTTCGGCGATCGCTTGCCTTCGAAAAATGCGCCGCATCGACTCCGCAACCGAAACAGAAACAATTTGCATTGTGCTTGCGCTTTTCCTCCCAGATGGCGGGTCCACCAGCAAAAACGACGTCGGCAATGGCGAGCAACTCGCGCTCGCGCTTTACCAGTTCGGGAGGCGCAAAGCGAAACTGGGACAACTGATCCATGCAATCGTAAACGATGGCCCGTTCATTCATATGACCGGCAAACGCGGTGACGGCCATCGGGTCGTAAAACCACTGAACCGGAGACGCGAATTTGCGGCCTAACGGCGCCGCCAGAACCGATTGGACAATTCGACGACGCTCCTTGTCGATCCATTCGCCGTCCGGCCAGCGCGATTGCGGCATGTGTGTTTGCAACACGACGATGTTCGGATAACCCGATACTTCACGCAGCGTGACGCGCGGGGCTTTCACGTCGCTTGGAATGGGACCTTCGACAAACAGGACTGGATGTCGCTTGGAAAGCCGGGAGAGAAATTGTTGAGGCCGTTGCCAGACCCAGTCCCACTGCAAGTGAGAGTGGACCACTATCGGATAATTATCCGTCGTGGCCGGCATGGAAACGGGTTTCACAATCCGGCCCTTTTTCCCGGACGCAGGGGTAACGCTTAGGTATTGCATTGTCGCGGATACTACGCACGGGACCACACTTCCAAGCGTGCGGAAGCACTCCGGCAATTTTATAGGAGTTATTCCTATTGGACGCGGCGCTGCGACCTCACCGGGCGCCAGCAGCCGCGCCGGTGACAAAAGGTCGCGTCCGGATTTTCGTTCTATCCTGATAAGCTTTTGTCAAGGCAGTGGCGACCGCCGGCGCGTGTTCCCTTCGGCAAAGGGTGATGGTGGCTCCGCCAAATCCGCCTCCGGTCAATCGGGCGCCCAGGACACCCGTCAGTCCACGCGCCAGCTCCACCAACAGATCCAGTTCGGGCGTACTGTTCTCGAAATTAACGCGCGAACTCTCATGCGATGCGTTCATCAGCTCGCCCAATTCCTGTTCTCTGCCTGCGGCAAGAAGTTCCGCAGCGCGTGAGACCCTCTCATTTTCACCAACCACATGGCGGGCGCGTTTTTGCAGCTCGGGATCGAGATCGGTGCGTTGTTCCAAATCTTTAAGCGAGATATCGCGTAACGCGTTGAGCCCAAGTATGCGCGCGGCAGTGGCCGTTTCCCGGCGGCGAATGTTGTATTTGCCGGAAGAAAGCTCGCGCGGTGCGCCCGACTCTGCGATGACGAAGGCCAAATTAGAAGGAAACGGAAGTGTTCGTACTTCCTCACTACGGCAATCGAAATAAACGACGTGACCAGCTTCGCCGAAGATACAGGTAACCTGATCAAGCAGTCCGGATTTGACCCCGGCAAAACGATGTTCCGCGCGCTGGCATATCTTGGCCAATTGAAGGCGCGGCAGTTCGTGTTTCGTCATTTTTAGCAAACATAAAGCGGTGGCAACTTCGAACGCCGCCGAGCTGGAAAGACCATTACCGGCGGGCAGATCTCCCTCGACCACCGCGGAAAAACCCGGAATCGGAACGCCGAGGCTCCGCAACTCTGCTGCTACGCCGAGCGGGTAATTCGCCCATCGCCGGTCGCCGTCCTGGGGCTGCAATTCCGGCAGCGAAACCGCGACCTCACCGGTAATGGAAGAGCGGATGATGATAGTGTCGTCGTCGCGTTGTTCCACCGTTACGGTTAAACCGCGATCGATTGCCGCCCCGAGGACGAGGCCCTGGTTATAATCCGTGTGATTGCCTAACAATTCGATTCGCCCGGGGGCATAGGCATGAAACCGGGGAGCGGGCGCTCTCATTTCCAGTCGGCGATCAACGTTGGCGGAATCGGATAACGTCCGCACCCAGAGCCGTAGATAACGAGTCCTCCCTGCGGCCCGCGTTCTCTGGGCACCACACAACGCAGCCGAATCCGGTTCCCTTTGCCGGCCAGTCGCACCCGATCCAACAATTCGCCTTCCACCGTACTATGACTCAAATAACCGTACGCCCCGCGTCCGCCGCGCAAATAACTCAACGCGCCCCGGGAGTCGTGCGGATGGTTAGGCAGGATTGTGTTATAGACCGGAAGTCCGTTCAGCAACATCTGGAATGCGCTCGGCTGGGCAAATGAGTCTGTTTGCGGCGCGCCGTCCCGAAAGGCCGACGCCTCGACCAGCAGGGTCAGGCGGGAGCAACGCTCCATTTCCGCCGGGCTGAGCGGAAAACGAAATTCAAAGAACCCGCGACCGATCCCGAAACCAGCCGCGGAAGACTTTGCCGTCTCACGATCGGAGGAGCCGCGGCTCCAGTCCGCCGTGCTCCATTCATGCGGCTCCAGCCGGAACACTGTCCGGTTCCCAATTTGCTCGCGGCTGGCTAACGGTTGCTCGACCGAAAATTGCACGTAATTGCTGGCAATTAATGTCCCGTCGCCCACAAAAGCACGAACCCAAAGGGTGCAGAGCATGGCCTGGTCGGGCATGACCAACTCCACGCGTCTTGCCAGTTCTACTCGCAAATGCGGAAACGCTATGTGTTCGCTTCCGCTCGACACATTTTCGTGGATCCAGCCTAACGAATCAATTCCGCTCAATCGCCAGTGCAAGGTCACGTCTTGTCGTTTCCGCCGCGAGAAGTGAGATGAATACACGTCCACACTCATCACCTGCCCGGGCTGGCACAAACAAATCGGCGGCGCATCAATCGGCAGAACGTCTCCCTGATTTACGATGGTCGGATCGTATCCGAATTCCTTGGCGGTACGGTCGTAATTGAGAAATCCGTTTCGTTCCCATTCGACATCGTGAAGCTCGGTATAAATATAAGCGCAAAGCTTTCCGTGACGGCGCAGTTCATTCGTTAGGAACTTGAAACTCCAACTGGTATCGACGTCGCCATCCAACGCCCCCACCCCGCCGTATTCGCTGTTGATCAGCGGTTGCGAACCCTGTTGAAATCCGGGCACATAATTGAAGGTCGAACCGGCATAGGTTTTCTCCACAATGTCTTCGATTTGCCGGCGCGCCCTGCCGTAATCGTTGGTGTAAAAGTGCCAGGAGTTTATGTCGGTATCGCCGTGGCCATAATATTGCAGATGATCCCACGCCACCACGCTCATATCCTCTACCAGCCGGGTGGGATCGAGTGACTTTGCCAGACGCCACATCGCCTGAACCCAGTTGTAGGCGTGCTCGTTACTGAGCTTTGTTCCAGGCTCCGGTGCCGGATCGATTAGAGCAATCGTTGGAGGTGACGGATTGATCAGCTTAACGAACTCTGTTTGACCGCCGAATCCCCAGGTTTCGTTGAACAGGCACCAGGCCACGATTGAAGGATGATTGAAATCGCGCTGAATCGTCTGCCGCATCATCATCTCGTAACGGCGCCGCCCAATTTCGGTGTCACCGCCCTCGCCAAAGTTCGGAAAATCAGCCATCAAAAGTATTCCGAGCGTGTCCGCGTAATAAAGAACGAGCGGATCATCCACCTTGATGTGAATCCGCAGAAGATCGAAGCCAGCGCGTTTGGCTTCCAGGATGTCCTGCTTGATCGCTTCGACATCGCCCGCGGTGTAAACGCCTTCAGGATGATACGATTGGTAAAGGGCGCCGCGAAGGTAGATCGCTTCCCCATTCAAACAAAGCGTCCCCGGCCCGTTCGAGTCCGCCACCGGCTGGGCGGAAAGCGTTCGCATCCCAAAATAGCTCTGCACCCGGTCGACTTGAACCCCATCTGCTAGTTGCAGCTCGAACTGATAAAGCTCGGGGCCGTTAGGGTCCCACAGGATCGATACACCGAGGTTTATCACCGCCTCTCCCACCCCCTCCCGGAACGGAACATTTTCTTCGATGATATCGCCTAACGGACTTTCGATCTTTAATCGCAGCTCGGTGCCGCCGGAAACGAAAATCCTGAAGCGAGCTTCGCTCTGATCGATGTCGGTGGTAACTTCGAACCGCTGAATGAAATTTGTCGGCCGCGGCTCAACCCACACGGTTTGCCAGATTCCGCTGGCGCTGCTGTACCAGCCCCACTGTTTTCCAACCGGCTGGTCGTGATTGTCCATCGGATCTTCGACGCGCAGAACAATTGTGCCGCGAAGCTGGCCGTCGCGATCGCTCTCCAATGCGTCCGTGATATCGAACTCAAAAGGCGTATAGCCGCCTTCATTGGAACCAATCGGGCGGCCATTGCACCAGCCGGCGGTCAGGAAATCCGCGGCGCCGATCGTTAGGATAATCCGTTTACCCGCCCAAATATCGGTTCGCGGGATCGAAATTTCCCGTCGGTACCAGCCCACTTCGTAACGCGGCGCGCTGCGATAGTTGAAACTGGTAACCTCGAGCGGATTGCGATAAACCCGCTCGGAAAAGAAGTTGTCGTTACCCGCGGCGTCGGCTTCTCCCCAGGCGGCCAGCGATTCCCAGCAAAACGGGACGATGATCTGGTCGGGCCAACGGTTCGGGTCCGGTCGAAACCATTCTTGT
>DATFCK010000442.1:0-7576 GCA_035253185.1 Chthoniobacterales bacterium
TCATCGGAAATCCCGCGTTCACGATTTCGTTGTACCAATTCACCCAGCGCCCGCCGGGTCTCATTGCGCAACAGCGACGGCGGCAAATCGAACTGCACTTGTTCCTGTAAATGCTTAACGATTTGGGCTTCTTTCGCCCGCTCGACCTCGTGCTCTTTTTCGTGCTCGAGGTCGTGCGTGATCATGTGGCGCAAATCATGGAGATTTTTGCCAGGGATCAGCTTGGCCGCGAAAGCGTCGTCAACCTCCGGCAGCACTTTCTGCTTTATTTCACGAACCGTAACGTGGTAGCTGGCCTGCTTGCCGGCCAGTTCCGCGACTGGAAAGTCGGCCGGAAAGTCAACCGTTACCGTTCGGGATTCGTTAGGCTTAGCCCCGACGATTTGCTCGGAGAACTTTGGCAGAAAATTGTCTTCGGCTACCCGCAGCCAAAACTTCTTGCCGCCATGCAATGTCTTACTGGCATTAGGAGCGATTTCGCCCAGCGGTTTGCCGTCGATCGTCCCATCGAAATCAATTACCACGAAGTCGCCCATCTCGATGCCCCGCTCGGGCACGTCCGTAAAATCGGCGGCTTGATCACGTAACCGTTCCAGGGCGGCGTCTATGTCGGCATCATTTACATCAGTCGAAGGCAACTGAACTGGAATGTTTTTGTATTCGGGCAGAGCGAACTCCGGGGCGGTGATAACCGTGGCCCGAAACCGAATCGATTTATCGTCTCCAAATTGCACATCTTCCAAATTCGTCAGCGAAACCACGCGCAATTGCTTTTGTTCGATGGCGTCGCGATAACTTTTCGAGACCAGTTTCCGAGTCAGCTCATCCTGAATCTCTTTGCGAAACTTTGCTTCGATCACCCGGCGAGGTGCTTTGCCCGGCCGATAGCCCGGAATCTTGGCAAACCGCGCGAAGCTACTGGCAATTGCGTCCCATTCCTTTGCCACCTCTTCCGGAGGCAGCTCGATTTTCAGTGTCGAGACCGACTCGGGCTTGTTCTCTACTTCCACTTTCATGAAACGTTCACGTTACTGGTGGGCACCATCTTCCGCAAATGGAGCAAGCAGAAACAGCCCACGAAACAGACGAAAGCCAAACGGGGGGACGAGCTTCGCCCGTCCCATGAATGATCGTCTGTTGGAGAGTGGGACGAGACAAGCTCGTCCCTCCGTTCTAAACCACCCGCTCGCCGCGAACGTAAACCGAGTGTACCTGCGGAAAACCGAACCAGTACGGAATTTCGCGATAATCCTTGCAATCGAAGATCACAAAGTTAGCCAGCTTACCGTGTTCGAGCGAACCGATGGTATCTCCGCGGTTCAAGCTATGGGCAGCGTTAATCGTTGCCGCGGTAATCGCTTCCGCCGGCGTCATCTTCAGTTGAGTACAAGCCAGCGACAAAACCATCGGCATTGACGGTGTCGGTGAAGAGCCAGGATTAAAATCCGTGGCCAAAACGACGCCGAGGCCGGCATCGATCATTTCCCTTGCCCGCGGATAATCGGTTGATCCCAGCGCGTACACCGATCCCGGCAGCAACACAGGTTGAATGCCCCCTTGTTTCATCGCCGCAATTCCCTTTTCATCAGTCTTCTCCAAATGATCAGCGGTGACCGCCCCCAGCTCCGCGGCCAGTATCGCGCCGCCGCCGTTAGTCAATTGATCGGCATGGATGCGCAGTTTCAATCCGGCGGTTTGAGCGGCGGAAAGGATCTGGCGCGATTGGTCGAGAGTGAAATAACCCCGCTCGCAAAACACGTCACAAAACTCGGCCGCATTTTCGGTAACGACTGCCGGCAACATTTCTTCGATGATCCGCTTCACGTAGGCCTGCGGCTTCGCTTTGTCCTCCTTGGGAATGGCATGCGCCCCGAGAAACGTCGGGACACATTCCAGCGCCGTTTCCCGCGAGACCCTTTTTATCGTGCGCAGAATCTTAAGCTCCGACTCCAAAGTTAGACCGTAACCGGATTTTGCCTCAGCCGTAGTTGTCCCGCATCGGAGCATCCATTCCGCGTGACACCTCCCCTGTTCGAACAATTCGTGGTCCGAGGCAGTTCGTGTTTTTTCAACCGTCGACCAAATTCCGCCGCCGGCGGCTGCGATTTGTTCGTAGGTTTCGCCGCGCGACCGCCGTTCAAAATCGTCTAACCGGTTCCCGCCAAAGACGAGATGGGTGTGGGCATCGACAAATCCCGGCATAACGACGCGGCCGGCGGCCTCGATCTGCGGCGCATCAGACGGGGCGTCCTTCGCGATCGACTTTGATGGACCAACCGCCGCGATGGTGCCGTCGCGAATCAGCATCCCGCCATCTTCGATGATGGAAAGCTCGCGCATTTCATCGGCAGCGCGCGGATGGTTGGGACCGGCCAGGGTGATAAGCTGGCTGGCGTGTAGAATTACGACCGGATTCATGGGCTAAACTCGTCCCGCGTACCAAAAGCGGCGCAGCAGCGCCGCACTCCAAACCGTGGCCGTCGCTTGACGCTCATTGTGCGCTTGCGTCTTGGAGTGCGGCGATTCTTCGCCGCTTTGGAACACAATGAAGATCGGAACAATGGGTGGAGGTCGCTTGATCACGCCAGCTTCTTCAGGACGACCTGATTAAGTTCCTGGAATCGCTTTTCCGACTCGGCACTGATTCGTTCCATTTCTTTTGTCAGGTCCCCTTTCGCCTTTTCGTCCTTCAAACTGCCAAGATTGATCCGCACATTAAGCCCCGCACCTTCGATGCAGGCGCGGGTGGCGAGCAATCCAACCCCAACGTCCGAAAGCGAAGCCGGATTGCCTTGCGCTGCCATCTCGCCTAACAATTGGTAGGATCTAGCGGCCGTTTCCATAACGCGCAGTGGAATTTCGGCCGCGTATTTGGTCGCTTCCTGAATCGCCCCTGATCGGGCCGCTTTTTCTTCGGCTGATTGCTTCGGCAACCCAAACGCGCTCATTACCCGGTTAAACGCGGCGGTGTCTTCATCCACCAGGAATAACAATTCGTCCTTCAATTGCTGCGCCTTGACCGCCCAGTCGCTGAAATACTGGACCTTCTGGTCCCACCCGCGCTTTCCGGCCGAGAGATTCGCCACCATTCCGCCTAACGATGCTCCGAGTGCCCCCATCAGCGCTGCGACCGATCCGCCGCCCGGCGCCGGTGAATCGCTGAGCGTTTCATTGCAGAATTGGCGCAGATCCATCCGCAGCAAAGATTTCTGGTCAGAAGCAGCTTCGATTTTCAGTTCGATCACTTTCTCCTCCGGTTTGAACGGTTTCAGCTCGCTTAACCCCAGAGACTTGACCGCCATGGCCATCAATTCTTCGTCGGAAGCGCCTTCCGACCACTTTTGTTTGCGCAAAAAATAGCGGCCGGCGTCTAACAAACACTTCTTTGGCACCATTCCAACTATCTCCGAGCCGGTGACGCGCAGGCCGCGATTATTGGCCGATTCGACACAGGCATCGAACGCGGCATGGAGCGGCGTCTCGTCAATGTTAGTCAGATTGATGGATACCTGGGTTGTGCCGTATTCTTCTACATACCAGCCGATGGCCTTAACGTGTTTCAACATCCCCGGCACCCTGACCGGTTCGCCTTTCTCATCGAGCACCGGTTTTCCGGTGGGCGTGCCGTCTTCGGTTTTTACCCGGCCTTGTTCTCGAACATCGAAAGCAACCGAATTCGCTCGCCTAACCGCCTTGGTGTTCAAGTTGACGTTATAGGCGACAAGAAACTGGCGGGCACCGATAACGGTGGCGCCGGATTTTTCGTTAAAAACGGCCGGGCCGAAATCCGGTTTCCAGGCCGGCTGTTTAATTTTCTCGGCAAAGCCTTCGTATTCGCCCGCTCGAATCACGGCAAGGTTCGACCGGGATGGATCGCGAGCAGCCTTTTCGTAAAGATAAACTGGAATCTTCAGCTCTTTCCCTACGCGCTGGCCTAACTCTCTGGCGCAGGCGACCGCCTCGTCCCAGCTGACATTGCTGATCGGAACAAATGGACAGACATCAGTCGCCCCCATGCGAGGATGGGCGCCCTTGTGTTTGCGCATGTCGATGAGTTCGGCTGCTTTCTGAATACCTCGAAACGCGGCTTCAACAACGGCTTCGGGGTCACCGACAAGCGTCACCACCGTGCGATTCGTGGTGGCGCCGGGATCAACATCGAGCAGGAACACGCCATCCACCGCTTCAATGGCCGCGGTGATTTGTTGAATGACGTTTTGATCGCGCCCTTCGGAAAAATTTGGGACGCATTCGATCAGTTTGTTCATCGTCTTATGAGCAGCTTCGCGCTCCAGTCTGGGGAGCACAGGCAGCTTGCCTGTGGAGTTCGGCAGGCTGCCGACGCAAACAGGCTGGCAGCCTGCGCTCCCCGGATTCCTTGATAGCGACGTTCATTGGTTAGTCGCGCGGCCTCGGTTCCATGGGAATGCTCAAGTCGGTTTCATGAGCAAACTCGATTGCCCGTGAATAACCGGCATCGACGTGCCGCAGAACGCCCATGCCCGGATCACTGGTTAACACTCGTTCCAGGCGTCGCTTTGAATTGTCCGAACCATCGGCCACGACCACCATGCCGGCATGCTGTGAAAACCCGATGCCCACGCCGCCGCCGTTGTGAATCGAAATCCAGGACGCGCCGGCCGCAGTGTTAATGAGCGCATTCAAAAGAGGCCAATCGGCAATGGCATCGCTTCCGTCGATCATTCCTTCCGTTTCCCGATTAGGGGAGGCGACCGAACCGGCGTCGAGATGGTCGCGCCCAATGACAATGGGGGCCTGCAACTCACCCTTTTTGACCAGGTCGTTCATGGCCAGCCCAAACTCGGCGCGCTCGCCATAGCCTAACCAGCAAATGCGCGACGGCAGCCCCTGGAAATGAATTCGTTCTTTCGCCAGTTTCATCCAGCGGGCGAGCGTTTGATTTTTCGGGAAAACCTCCAGCGCCAGTTCATCCGTACGCGCGATGTCGCGAGGATCACCGCTCAATGCGACCCAGCGAAATGGTCCTTTCCCTTCGCAGAACAGGGGCCGGATGTACTCCGGAACAAAACCCGGGATATCGAACGCGTTGGAAACACCGGCTCTTTTCGCCTGGGCGCGGATATTGTTCCCGTAATCGAACGTGATCGCTCCATTTTTTTGCAATGCGAGCATGGCTTCGACATGGGCCGCCATGGCTTGCATCGATCGCTCGATATACTGATCAGGATTAGCGGTGCGAAGTTCAAGCGCTTCATTAAGACTCAATCCGTTGGGCACGTAACCATTCAAAGCGTCGTGCGCGCTGGTCTGATCGGTCAGCAGATCCGGCGTAATTCCACGCCTAACCATTTCCGGCAGAACATCGGCACAATTTCCGACCAATCCTACCGAGATCGCTTTTCGCTCTTTTCGCGCGGTATCGATCAATTTCAACGCTTCATCGAGTGACCACGCGATTTTGTCGCAATAACCGCTTTGCAGGCGTTTTTCGATGCGTTGGGGATCGACTTCCACGCCCAGGAACAGCGCGCCGTTCATGGTAGCAGCCAAAGGTTGGGCGCCACCCATTCCTCCCAGCCCGCCACTCACCACAAATTTTCCCTCCAGCGATCCGCCAAAATGTTTTTTACCGGCGGCGGCAAACGTTTCGAATGTTCCCTGCACGATTCCCTGGCTGCCGATGTAGATCCACGATCCGGCGGTCATCTGGCCATACATGGTCAGGCCTAACCGTTCCAGGCGATTAAACTCGGAGTAGTTAGACCATTGTCCGACCAGATTGGAGTTCGCGATCAGAACCCGGGGCGCTTCATCGTGGGTTTTGAACTTTCCGACCGGCTTGCCGGATTGGACTAACAGGCTCTCATCGTTGCCGAGTTCGCGGAGGCACCGCACGATGGCATCAAACGCTTCCCAGCTCCGCGCCGCCCGGCCGGTTCCACCATAAACAACCAAGCGATCGGGCGCCTCGGCAACGTCCGGGTCCAGATTATTCATGAGCATTCGAAGCGCAGCTTCCTGATGCCAGCCTTTGCAACTCAGGTCAGGGCCGCGGGGCGCGCGTATGACTCGCCGGTCGGTCATAACATTTCGTGATCGCTATCGAACTCCCCGCCCCGAATCGCCTGGGCGACCCGCGCTATGTCAGTCGAAAGCGCCCGATCCCTGGTCAGAGCCGGCGCAATTTTCCTAACGACCGCATGAGCGCGTTCCACACCCGCGCCGGCCTTCAAAGGGCGACGATGCTCCAGGGCCTCGGCCCCGGCCAGCAGTTCGATCGCGACAAGATTCTCCGCCAATTCGACGATGGAGCGCAGTTTGGTCGCGCAGGTCATCCCCATCGAGACGTGATCCTCTTTCCCGCCGGAAGTCGAAACGTTATCGATACTGGCCGGATGAGCCAGCACCCGCGCCTCGTTTAACAGCGATGCCGCCGCCACGTGCGGGATCATGAATCCTGATTCCAAACCCGGATTGCGCGCCAGAAACGCCGGTAACCCTTCGCTCTTGTCCGGATTAACCAGTCGATCGATGCGTCGCTCGCTTATGGTCATTAAGTCGGTCATGGCGATCCCGGCATAATCAAGCGCAAGGGCGAGCGGCGCGCCATGAAAGTTGCCGCCTGATATGACGTCGCCGCTATCGGCAAATACCAGGGGGTTATCCGTTGCCGACGCCGATTCAACGAGGAAAATTTCCTCGCAATGATTGAGGGCGCCGCGGACTGCCCCGTGCACTTGCGGCATGCAGCGGATGCTATAGGCGTCCTGGACTCGCGGGTCGTTTTCACGGTGAGATTCACGGATCTCGCTGCCTTGGAGCAGTTGAAGCAAGTGAGCTGCGACCGCTTTCTGACCAGGGTGTGGCCGCGCATCCTGCAGTCGCGGATCGAACGCCGCCGGGGTGTCCTTTAATCCTTCGAGCGTCATCGCTCCGGCGACATCGGCGACCCGGGCAAGTCGTTTGGCGCGATATAACGCGAGTCCCCCCACCGCGTGCATGCCCTGGGTACCGTTTAGCAAGGCAAGGCCTTCTTTTGCGGCCAGCTCAACCGGCTCAAGCCCGGCCTGTCGCATTGCATCCGTGCTCGGCATCCGCTCGCCGTTCGCAAACGCTTCGCCTTCGCCAATCAGCGACAAAGACAAATGCGCCAACGGCGCGAGATCGCCGCTCGCTCCGACTGACCCCTTTTCCGGTATAACCGGATGGATGCGGCGATTTAGCATGTCGCAAAGCAGATTAACCACTTCCAACCGGATCCCGCTGAAGCCAAGAGTAAGAACATTTGCCCGCAACAGCATCATGGCGCGGACTTCAGGCTCGGGCAGCGGAGGCCCGATTCCACAGGCGTGACTCCTCACCAGGTTCAATTGCAGGTCGCGCAGGCTTTCGCGGGGAATCCGCACATCGGCCAGCTTACCGAAGCCGGTCGTTATGCCATAGGCCACCTTGTCTTCGGCGACAATGCGTTCGATGACCGCGCGAGATGCATTAATCCGGTCATGGACCGAGGACGAAATCCGGACCTGCTCCGAACCGAGGGCGACGGCGGCGATTTGGCTAAGGGACAGCGGCTGACCGCGCAGTTCCATCG
>DATFCK010000443.1:0-7158 GCA_035253185.1 Chthoniobacterales bacterium
CAAAGCGGCTCTTCCCTGTGATCGCAGCCGGCGGCACCGCGGGCGCGCTGGTTGGACCGCTGTTTACTGATCTCATGGCGCGCGCGATTGGAAACGGCGGCATTTTATTTGTCGGAGCCGGGCTCTTCGTTCTGGCGGTGATTTTCCAGGCAATTCTCATCCGCCTCTGGAAAAATATTCGCGGAAATGGCGGGGAAGCCGACAACGGACGTCATAAATCACAAGATCGCGCGCTGGGTGGAAATCCGTTCGCCGGCATCACGCTGGTGCTGCGTTCGCCTTACCTGCTCGGGATCGCAGCCTATGTTCTTCTGCTTGCGACCGCGAACACCTTTCTTTATTTCGAACAATTGCGGCTGGTCCAGGATGCCTTCCCTGATACCCAGACCCGCACCAGTGTCTTTGCCCGGATCGATTGGATTGTGCAGAGTCTAACGATTTTGGCTCAGCTCTTTGTCACCGGCAAAATCGCGTCCCGCTTGGGATTGGTGGTGCTCCTAACCATTATTCCCGTGGCCATTTTCTTTGGATTTGTTGCCCTGACGGTCTGGAACACATTCGGCGTCCTGGCGGTGGTAATTGTTCTGCGGCGCAGCGGTGAATACGCTTTCGTTCGTCCCGGCCGAGAGATGCTGTGGAGTCCGATGACCAAAGAAACGAAATATAAGGCGAAAAATTTCATCGACGTTCCGGTCTATCGCGGCGCGGATGCCGCGGTGGCGCAATTTCAAGACGCAATCAAGTCCGCCGGCTTCGGTGCACAAACCATTGCGTTGCTGGGAGCGCTGGGCGCAATCCTGTGGGCGGTGAGCGGCTGGTGGCTGGGGCGTCGTCATGACGCCGCTGCGCGGGCCGAGAACGCGAAATGAAACCGGTCATCCGGATTCGCCGCGCCAATATTAATGATGCTGATGTAATTGGATATCATCGGGCCGGAATGTTTCGGGATATGGGTCAGATTCCCGATCATCTGTTCGAGGCGTTCAAATCGCGATCAATCGAGCGCGTCCGTGAATTGGTCGCATCGGGCGAATACGTCGGCTGGCTGGCTAGTCCGGCTGAAAACCCGGAAATGATTGTGGGCGGTGGTGGCGTCCATTTGCGGCGAGTCCTGCCGCATCCCGCAAACGAGCACGCGTTCGCCGAAGGCCGCCACGGCCTGATCATAAACGTTTTCACTGAGCCGGAATGGCGGCGACAAGGTGTCGGCGAACTCTTGATGAAGGAAATCATCGAATGGTCGAAAAATGAAAAGCTCGACCGGCTGGTGTTGCACGCTTCGGAAGACGGGAAACGGCTTTATCAGCGTTTGGGGTTTGTTTTGACTAACGAAATGAAGTACGTCGGCAATCGTAAACCGTGAAGGCAGAATTCGGCTTTGTCCGGGGAGCGCACGTTTGCAGCGTGCTGGTCTCCGCATTCTGCGGAGACGAACTTTCGGGGATTCGTCAGCCACCGCGTTTGCACTCCGTTCCGTGAAAAGTTCGCTCGGCAGAATGCCTCGCCCGCACGCTGCAAGCGTGCGCTCCCCACAACGCGTGCAATCCAGCGATTGCGCAAGAGCGTCACGCGTGATGCATTCGTGACGCCATGATCCGATTTATCTCCGCACTATTAATCGCCGCGCTCGGTGCCACCTCTGCATTCGCGGCTGAAACGCCCGCCAAAATCCTCACTCCCGGGGACAATCTGGTGATCGACGGCGTTCCCCCCATCCCAATCGAGCTGGTCGATCAAATCAGCCGTTATACCGAATCGCGCACGGCCCTGGTCCAGGATTGGCATCCGGCCAAATCGGAGATCTTAATCATCACCCGTTTTGGCGATGTTCCGCAGGTACACCGGGTTGCAATGGCCGGAGGCGCACGCACTCAGCTTACTTTTCTGCCCGATCGCATCGCTGGTGTGAGCTATCAACCGGCTAACGGAGAGTATCTGATTTTCTCGAAATCGATCGGTGGCAGCGAGTTCGATCAGAACTATCGCTACGATGTCGCTACCGGCGATATCAGTTTACTGACCGATGGCAAATCAAAGAACTCCGGTCCGACCTGGAGCACAAAAGGAGATCGCGTTGCTTATACCTCGACCCGCCGGAACGGGGCGGACACCGATATTTACGTTGCAGCGCCTAACGACATCAAAACCGATCGGTTAGTCGCGGAAGTGAAAGGAGGCGGCTGGGAAATACAGGACTGGTCACCCGACGACAGCCAATTGCTCGTGCTCGAGCAAATCTCGATCAATGAAACCTATCTCTGGCTGATCAATGTCGATACCGGCGAAAAAAAAGAGCTTCTGCCGCGGCCGCCGGCCAACGCGGAAAAGGTGGCATATCGCAAGGCGCGCTTTGCCAAGGATGGCAAAGGAATCTTTGCCAGTACCGACCGCGAATCGGAATACCAACGCCTGGCCTACATCGATCCCGCCAGCGGCAAACACAGCTATCTGTTGCCCAATGCAAAGTGGGACACCGACGATTGGGAACTGAGCGATGACGGGAAACACATTGCCTACACTTTGAATGAAAACGGTACCGCGACCCTGCATCTGATCGACGTCACGATGAAAAATGGTTCGCCCGTCGCATCGACACCGCGGGAACCGCAGTTCAATCCGCCCCTGCGAAATGTTGTGATCGCCGGCTTGGTTTGGCACCGGCAGCCACAAGGCAACCTGCTTGCCTTTAACGTCAGCGCCGCCCGGCTGCCGGCTGATGTTTATGTCTGGGACACCGAAGCAAATACAACCACGCGGTGGACCGAGAGTGAGACCGGAGGAATTCCTGCGGCCCGTTTTTCCGAGCCGGAACTCGTGCGCTGGAAATCATTCGATGGAAAAGAAATCACCGGTTTTCTGTATTTGCCCGACAAAACCCGGTTTCCGGGGCCTCGCCCGGTGATCATCAACATCCACGGCGGTCCGGAAGCGCAATACCGTCCGGTTTATCTCGCGCGGAACAATTACTTCATCAATGAATTGGGCTGCGCGATGCTTTTTCCTAACGTCCGCGGCTCGGCCGGCTACGGGAAATCGTTTCTCAAGCTCGACAACGGACCGAAGCGCGAAGATTCCTACAAAGATATCTCTGCGCTGCTCGACTGGTTAAAAACGCGTCCCGAACTCGATACCAGTCGAGTAATGGTAACGGGCGGCTCCTACGGCGGATTCATGACCCTGGCGGTGGCGTCCAATTATGCCGATCGAATTCGCTGCGCCCTGGATGTGGTCGGCATTTCAAACTTCGTCACCTTTCTGAAAAATACCGAGAGCTATCGTCGCGATCTGCGGCGAGTGGAGTACGGCGATGAACGCGATCCGAAAATGGCCGAGTTCCTGGAGAAGATCGCGCCGTTAAACAACGCGACCAAGATTACGAAGCCATTGTTCGTAGTGCAGGGCGCTAACGATCCGCGCGTGCCAAAAACCGAGGCCGATCAGATTGTGGCTACTCTGAAAAAGCAAAACACACCGGTGTGGTACTTGTTAGCGAAAGACGAGGGACACGGCTTCGCGAAGAAGAAGAACGCCGATTATCAGTTTTACGCAACGGTGCAGTTTATTCGACAGCACCTCCTCAATTGAGCAATCCTTGCTCAATCGAGGAAATGACGAAGCACGAATGACGAATGGCGGGGTTCAGCCCCGTTATTCCTTCGAAGCTCGACGTCCGGCGCTTGCTTTCTGCTTACTTCGCGAAGCGGTTGCATCTCTCTGCAAACGCGAGAGTGTCCCTCCCTATGGCTACAAGAACTGCATCCGCCGTGTGGGACGGCACACTGAAAGAGGGCAAAGGATCGATGAAACTCGGCAGCGGCGCGTTTGAAGGCGCTTATTCGTTTTCCTCGCGATTCGAAGAAGGCACCGGCACCAACCCGGAAGAACTGATCGGCGCAGCGGAAGCGGGCTGTTTTTCCATGGCACTTTCGGCGAACCTGGAAAAAGGAGGTCATCCGGCCAAGCGCGTCAGCACGAGTGCGACCGTGAAATTAGAGATGGTTGACGGTAAACCGAGAATCACTTCGATCGATTTGAAGACCGATGCGGAAGTGCCCGGAATCGATAAGGCGAAGTTCGATGAGATTGCGGAACAGACCAAAAAAGGGTGCCCGGTCTCAGTCGCGCTTTCCGGCACTCAGATCAATCTCAACGCGACGTTAAAGTAACAACGCTCCGGAGGCACGAGCTCGTCTCGTCCCATTTTTTTCCAAGGATTAACGAATGGGACGAAACAAGCTCGTCCCTCCGCGTTACCCTTTGACGTAAACGCCTAACAACGGCCGAGGGGAAGGCGTCTTGGAGCGGAAATCGCTGACGAAACCATCTTTGGTTCGGATTTCCACGTGGCCGGCAGCTTTGCGCGCGCCGTAGACCAGCACGGAACCGACCGGCGCTTTATAAGGATCGCGGACAGAAAGTTTCTTGAAGCCGTAATTCTGAACGAGTTCCTGTCCCGCCTGTTTGGCCATGGCCGTTTTGGGATAAGAACTCACCGCGCCCGAAGCGAGCAATGCTTCTTTAACATAGCGCCAGCAAAGTGATTTCGAATGGGCCCGGGCGCGTTCCTGGGCAATGCTCGCGGCGCGCACCAACTGTGGATTCGTTTTCCGGTCCACTTTCCCAACCGGGTACTTCACAATCTTCTTATGATAGTACTTGGACTCGACTGGCACCGATTGCTCGTGGCCGTTGACGTCCTTGAAAATGAAACGGGTAGCAGCTGCGGCTTGCACTACCGAAGCGGTGCAAAACGAAGCGACGATGACGAGGATTAGGGGGGACAATTTGGGCATTGAAAAGCGCCCCATATCGAGCAAGACCGCTGCCGATGCAACTGATTTTTTCAAAATTTTATTTTACCAACTCTACGGGATTAAAGGAAGGGAAATTTGTCTCGCATTTCTGATTAGAGTCGACGAAATTCACACACATCTTTAATCTATTAGTGTTTATTTACCAGGGCTTTACGTCGGACACGTTTTAGTTGTCAATCCCTGGGGCACGGAACCGGCTTTAGATCGGGCAGAGTCGATGGATTTTTTCTCCATCGACCTCATTTTTTACCACACTTATGAAGAATTCTCTGGCCCCAACTCCCAACCGTTTCCAGAAGCTCGACGACGCTCCCCGAACTGCTGTCCCGGTAACCGATTATTCTTACCAATCCCCCGCTTCAGCGGCCTCGGCCCAATCAACCACGACGCAAAACCACCGGGCCGAACTCACCAATTTCCGCGCGCTCAGCCGAAGCTTCTTCGGTCGTGAAGCCGGTCGCGAGTATTTCAGAGAAGGACTTGTATTTGCCTGGATGATGGTGATCGCAGCCTGGCCGCTGGGGGTCACTCTGAACATGCTCAGCACCATGATGATCAGTCCGCCACCGTGGGTTGTGAACGGCGTTATCAGGTTTATCGGCTGATTAGCCGACCGGAGCAGCCGAACATCCCAAGGTTGTCATCCCGAGCGTAGTCGAGGGACCTCACTACTTGGGTGACGTGTTCCGCATTTGAGAGATCCCTCCACTTCGGTCGGGATGACACGGCTTATTTTGTGTGTTGTCACACGTGCATTTGCACGACTGGCTTGACGGACGGGTAGCGGGCCAGCCACTCCACCTACTTGCCTAACAAGTAGAGATAATCCACATACGACATCACTGCGCCGTCGTAGCCCTGGATCTTCGGATTGGCAGACTCGATGAGATAATATTCATCGGGCGCGTGGGCGCCGCTGCCGTGACCCAGACCGTAATGTCCCGCCGGAAGCTTTAGCGGTTCACCGGTGAAAACATAGCCGGGCCAGGAACCGGCGCTGCGGGGCCACATAATAGGATCGATCCCGCTCTTCTTGAGCACCGCCACTTGCTTCTTGATTAACTCCGAATCCGCCGGCGTGGTCGTCGAATCGTAACCGCCGGTCATGTTTACTTCAATGTCGCCAAAGCCGCGCTTCGCCAAATGCGCTTTCAATGCAGCCAGAGCGTCCAAGGCCTTCATGTCAGGCACCAATCGCATGTCGATTTTGGCCACCGCCTTATGCGGCAATATGGTCTTGCCGCCCGGGCCGGTATAACCGCCTACCAAGCCTTCAATATTCACCGTCGGCTGCGATACCAATCGTTCGTTAGCCTGTTGCCAGGGCAGATCGTTGATCCAACGTTTTGTGCTGTACTGCTGTTTGGCCTTCTGTTCGTCACGACGTTTTGACGCCTCAGCCACCATCGCCTTCTCTTCCGGCGTCATCGGGCGCGGCTTGGGATAATTCTCGATCGTAATTTCGTTGCCATCGTCCGAAACGAGGGTGTCGAGCGCCTTCACTAAATGCCACGCCGGGCTGTCGATCATCGCCTTTAAGGACGAATGAACGTCTTTGCCTGGGCCGCGTCCCCATTTTTCACCGGTTGAAACGAGCTCGAGCTCCACAACTCCCTTTGACCCAAGATTCACCGTAACTCCGCCATCGAGATCCTGGCCGGCGGCCGGAATGAAAATACCGACGCATTTCGAAAGTGCCGCTTTAACCTCCGGCTTCTGGACGATTTGCGGAAAATGGGGCGATCCAATTTCTTCTTCGCCCTCAGCTACCAGCACCAGATTTACCGGCATCTTTTTTCCGGCGCCTTTGATCGCATGTAGCGCAGCCAAGAACGCGGATTCCGGTCCTTTCTGGTTAACTGCTCCGCGACCAACCATCACTTTGCCCAATCCGGGTTTATCAACAATCTGGGCATCTGTCGGAGACGAACTCCATTCCGCCGGATCGAACTGTTTCACATCGTACATGAAATAAATGCCAACTGTTTTTGGAGCACCTGCATCAAGGGTCGCGAACACGCCGGGCTTCCCATCTGTTTCAATGCGGGTCGCTTTTTGAAATCCGGCATCCTGCGCGAGCTTGATCATGTAATCAGGCCCCTCGGGATATCCGCGCTCTTCGGCGGCGATTGAGATTTGCTTGATCCAGTCCTTTAACCGCTGCACCGCTTCATCATGACGCTTGGTGACTTCGGCCTGGATCGCGTCGCGATCCGCGTCAGCGGATTTCACATCGGGTGCGGTGCCCAGCAATGATATCGCTGCGGCCAAAACAAGAAGTTGGGTTGATCGGATCATAAGGTTTTACCTTTAGAGCAGACCCCTCTTGCAGCAACCAAAAGTA
>DATFCK010000444.1:0-10141 GCA_035253185.1 Chthoniobacterales bacterium
AGGCGCGCGTTATTTAACGGAGTGGTTGTGAGCGGGGATGTAGCCGCCTCGCTGCGTCGAGGCGTTTCGACAATATTGAAGAAACACGGCGACTCAGCGCCGTGGCTACAGATTACGCGGTGGCTTCTGGTTATTGTAGCCGCCTCGCTATGTCGAGGCGCTTCGACCATTTTGAGGAACACGGCGACATAGCGCCGTGGCTACAGATTACGCGGTGGAATTTTTGGGCTTGCAGTGTTTGCTTCCGTGCGGGCTAACTGCAGCTGATTGGAATCGACCAAAGCAAAGTATCCGCGCCGGCCACCCCGGCTTCGGTTTTTGACCGTTCCTCCGTTCTACTTTGTGACATTCAATGTTTTTCCGCGGCGACCGATTCTAGCTCATTCTCAAATCCACGACGTATTTCGGCGATTTGTGGGACGCGCGGAAACAGAACATAAGGCGGCTGTCGGACGTTACGTCATAATGCCTGATCACGTTCACCTCTTCGTGTCTCTGCCTCAGCAAGGTATGCGGCTCGAAAGATGGATTGGGGCGTTGCGCACTGTTCTCGGCAAACAGCTGCTTGGGTTAGGAGAGCAGAAACCTCATTGGCAGGAGGGATTTTTCGATCATGTCCTACGTAGTTCAGAAAGCTACGCGCAGAAGTGGGAATACGTTCGAATGAATCCGGTTCGTGCACGTCTTTGCGTTAAACCAGAAGATTGGCCGTATCAGGGAGAAATCGTTCGCCTCCAGTTTGATTCCCAACACTGATGCGCCTCGACACAGCGAGGCGGCTACAACGAAAACGCCTCGACGCAGCGAGGCGGCTACAAAACCTAGTTCTGCGCCGGTTCTTTTTTCGATTGGCGCTTCATTAGCGTGATCTGCTTGATCCGCGCCGAATCGTCCGGGCTCCAGGTGGCGACGTCGGGGTCGTCCTTGAACGCATTGTGCACGATGCGCCGCTCGTACGAATTCATTGGCTCAAGCTGCAAAGAACGGCCGGTCGCGCGCACTCGCTCCGCCAACTCGCGGACACGCTGCACGATCCGATCCTCCCGCATGGAACGATAGTGCTCGCAATCCACGATCACCTTCGGCGCGTCCTTGTCCTTGGCCTGAAGGAGCCGATTCAGCAGAAACTGCATGGCCTCCAGGGTCTCGCCATTACGCCCGATCAGACGCCGGCTCTCCTCGGTATAAATCTGCAGGACAAGATTGCCGGCCTCGTTTTGCTGTTCCTGGATCTCGACGACAAAGCCGAGGAAGCCCAGCATGTCATCGAGCAACTCTTTCGGCGTCATCGTCATCGGCGTTTTCCTTTGGCAGATCGATCAACCTTCTGCAGCACCGGCATTGGCTGCCGTCGGTTGATGTAGAGCTGCAACACAGTCAACAGGTTCTGTGTTGTATAATACAAAGCAAGCGCCGCTGCAAAGTTGTAGCAGAAGACGATAAAGATGATGGGGGTGAACATCAGGATGCGCTGCTGCGTCGGGTCCCCACTTTTCGGGGTGATGGCCATCATCCAGAAGCTGGTGGCCGCCATGATCAATGGCAGGACGTTAATCGGAATACTGAACCCGAGCAGCGCGAGTCGCGCGACCGTATCCGGCTGGGCCAAGTCATCGATCCACAGGAAATTTGAATTACGCAGTTCGACCGCCCGCTGCAACATCGTGAACAGCCCGAAAAAGATTGGAATCTGAATGAGCATCGGCAAGCAGCCGCCCACCGGATTGATGCCATAATCCTTGTAAAGCTTCATCAGCTCCTGATTCATTCGGGTGGGATCGTCCTTGTACTTTTCCCGAAGTTCCTGCATTTTCGGCGACAGCGCGGCCATCTGCCGGGCCGAACGCGTCGCTTTATTTTGGAGCGGCCAGAGAATTGCCTTAACGATCACAGTAAGGGCGAAGATGGCAATGGCGTAGCTGCCAAGAAAACTGTGCAGGGTGTTGAGCGCGTTGAGTAATGCCTGGCAGATGATCTTGAAGAAGCCGAATTCCATCACCTCAGCCTCGTTGTGCTTGAGGGTGGCGAGCCGATGGTAAAGCTTCGGCCCGACGTAAATCTGGTATTGCGCCACATAAGTTCCACCGGGCTCGACCGTAAATCCGGGCATGCCCATGGCGCCTTCAATTCCGTTAACCTTGAATTCCGGCCAGGTGGTCACGTCGAACTGCCGGGCCCAGACGCTGGTCGGTTTCGCGCTTAACGGTGTAATCAGCGTGGCGAAAAACTGATTTGTAACCGCAGTCCAGTCTGTGCCCGGAACATTTTCCTGGTAGAACGGCTGCGACCCGCGAGCACCGATGCCAAGGAATCCTCCGCTCCCGGCAAACCAGCTCACGTCCACGCCTTTGACCTTATTGTTCTGATACCAGACCAACCGGGTGAACGACGGGTAATCCTTCGGATGCGCCGGAGAAGCCGCGCCCAGCTCCACGAAATAACCTGGATTGGTATAAGCCGCGGCGCCGTTATTACGAAATTCGATGTCCAGCTGAGCGACGTAATTATCTTTCTTTTGTATCTCGGCGCTGAACGCAAATCGCTTGCGAACCACGACCTGCTCCGGCATTACCGCTTCGGCTAACACGGTCTCGCCTTCCCGCTGCAACTTAAATTCAGGAAAGTTAGGCGTTTTAGGATCGCTAACGATCGCGCCTATCGGCGGATGCTCTGCGGAGTTGAGTATGACCCGTTGGTCGCCTTCGGCGCGGTGATGCAGCAATACCGCGCTGGCAATTCCGCCGCCGCGATTCGTTAGGTGCAATTCGAGATCGGAATTGCGAAGCGTTTCCGTTACTTCGGCAACCGGTGAAACCGTGGGCGACGGTTGCGCAGTTGCGGCCGGACTCGGCGAAGCGGCCGCGATCGAAGGCCCGCTTACCGCGGGGGATGAAGTAGCCGACGGAACGACAGAACTAGCCGGCGTCGCCGCTGGCGTAACCACCATCGGCTTCGGCTGAATCTGCCTGAACGAGTAAACTTCCCAAAGCACCAAACCGATGATGCAAAGCGAGATAGCAATCCATGCGGTTCGGTCCATAAAATCTGTCGTTGCCGCTATTCACAAATTACCTGTGCAACCGTTCGATCAGGTCCGGTGCGCGGCGGCACCGGATCGTGTCCGAAACCGCCCCAGGGATGACAACGGCCGAGTCGCTTCAAGGCCAACCAAAGTCCCATGAGCAAACCGTGTGTTTCCACCGCCTCAATGCAGTACTGCGAGCAGGTGGGCTGAAACCGGCACCCGGTACCGGGTCCCCCCAGCCAGGAAAGGATCGGTGAAACCAGGACTTGATAAGAACGAATGAACAGCCGAAACAGCCGGAGCATTAGGGCGCTAGGATAGAAGCGCGTCTGGCCAGACGCAAATACTCATCTTCCAGCTGGTGATACGACGCCCGGGCCGAACGCGGCGAAAGAATTATCACCAACCACACGCCAGGTTTAACCGCCTGTTGATGCTTTCTTAATATTTCACGTATTCGGCGTCGAACCCGATTCCGGACAACGGCGCCACCCACTTTCCGGGATACAACAATCCCAAAGCGCTTTTGGTTATCTGCGGACGGCGGCGCCGCAGTCGCCAGGGTAAACAAGGTGCCGCCCCGGGTTGTTCCTTCGCTTCGGACGTGGCCGAATTCCGCGGTGCGCGTCAAACGGCGCGCTTTCGGAAAAGACAAATGCGGCGGCACAGCCAAGACTCAAAGCTCAACCTGCATCAATCTCAACAGAGAGTCAGCATTACCCTTAGCCGACCTGAGCTCCCCAAGCGTCTCAAAGCATGTCACCTGAGCGAAGTCGAAGGATCTGGCCGACTTGCGTGACGTCTGCCGCATATGACAGATCCCTCCACTTCGGTCGGGATGACATGGCCAGGTTTTGGGCGTTGCCATACGTTCACTGTAGAAATACTCCGATCGAGATTTGTTAGGACGATAGGTCATCGGCTCTGGGCTTTGCCTGCGACCGGCTTTTAGGCAACCAACTCGCGGTCAGGCGCACTCCGCGACCCAGCCGTACAAAGAAAAATCTTCCCCACCGCGAAGATGGGGAAGATTTTTCGTTTAACGTTAATCCGACTCTCGGCAGCCTACGGACTCGGGGCTGGCGACCCGGTATTGATCGTTGTGTTGGTTTCGGTTGAGGTCGCCGGTGCCGGCGTGGATTTATCAATAACGGTGGTATTGCTCTCCGTCTTGTTCTCCGCCGGCGGATTGGTGACGGTGGTCTCCTTTTTCTCGCATGCCACGAGAAAAGCCATGGTGATTAGAATACAAATGTGCTTCATGTTATTTCCTTATTCGCAGGACACGAGTCAGTTGCGTGTCTTTAGGGTGTTGCAGCTGGTGAAGTTGTGGTTGTTGTGGTGGTGGTGGTATCGGTGCCGCTCGGGCTCGCTGCCGGCGTCACCGTTTCGGTTTTTTGCTCGCAGGCCGCAAGCAGCGCTGCGCTGGCGAGAATGCAGATGTATTTTTTCATAGATTGTGGAGTTGAGGCGTTAGTATTCAGCTTTTGCTGAACTCGGGCAACTTTCTTTTTCCGGCTAAGTCTCGGCTGGTCCGCACGTTACAGTCTACCGCCACCTAAAACGGCTTTTGATAAGACATCCCGTGGGCGAGTGCTACCGCCTGGCAGGTCAGTTTTCCTTCGCGCGTATTGATCCCGCCGGTCAGGGCATTCTGCTTGTGACAGGCGCCCTCCAAACCGAAATCCGCCAACAGTTGGATGTAATTGTAGGTGACATTCGTGAGCGCTTGAGTGGCGGTTCTGGAATAAGCGGCCGGCATGTTGGCCACGCAATAATGGGTAACGCCCTCCTCGACATACACCGGGTCGACATGGGTAGTCGGCCGCGATGTTTCTGTGCATCCGCCTTGATCAATCGAGATATCCACGACGACACTGCCCGGTTTCATTTTACGTAACATCTCGCGCGTAATCAGTTTCGGCGCTTTGGCGCCGGGCAATAACACCGCGCCGATCAGCAGATCGCACTCCGGCATGAGGTGATGCAAATTCGCTTCGCTCGAATACAGAGTGTGGAGATTATCGATCGCCACATCGAGAAAGCGCAGCCGTTCGATATCGATATCGAGAATGGTAACATCGGCGCCGAGTCCCTTGGCCATACGCAAGGCGTTAACGCCCGAGGTGCCTGCGCCCAATACCACTACGCTTCCGGGCAAAACCCCCGGCACCCCACCGAGCAGTACGCCGCTGCCGCCGTTATGTTTCGCCAAATAAGTCGCGCCCATCACCACCGACATGCGTCCGGCGATCTCGCTCATCGGCTCGAGCAGCGGAAGGCGATTGTTCACCTGGATGGTTTCATAGGCGATGCCGGTAGCACCGGACTTCAGCAACGCTTCGGTTAGGCTTTTACTGGCGGCCAAATGCAGATAGGTGAAAAGGATCTGACCCTTGCGCAATAACGAATATTCCGCCGGCAACGGTTCTTTGACCTTCACAATCATTTCGGCTCGGCCGAAAACGTCACTCGCTTTCTCGACGATTTCCGCGCCCGCCGCTTTGTAATCCTCGTCGGTATAACCGGAACCAATGCCGGCATTTTTTTCGACCAACACCGAATGACCGCGCCGCTTCAGTAATTCGGCTGCCGATGGCAGCAGGGCGACGCGTTGTTCCTGCTCCTTAATCTCCTTGGGAACGCCGATAATCATCAATTGAGTGATAAGTGACCCGGGACCGGTGACAAGACAAAAACGGCGCGAAGACTCAACGTGTTAGTTTAACGAAGGGTCGTCGGGCGCGGCGGCCAGAAGTTTGTACCACGGTCCCAATCCTTGCATAATGTTGAACCAAAGTTTCGATAAACCGGCCGGCTTCAGAGCGGCCTCGGTTGGTTTGTGGATGAGCCAGGCCTTTTGTTTCATCTCCTCTTCCAACTGTCCGACACCCCACCCCGCGTACCCGACAAACGCCCGGATCGAATCCGGATCGTGGCCAAGCAACTCATTGGCTTCATCCAGACCGACATTGTGATTCAGCTTAAGGCCATTGCCTTTCTCCCACTCGAGGACGGCGAACATGAGCTGATTTTTTCCAACTGGTCCGCCCAGATAGACCGGCACGTCAGCCAATCCGGGTGGGGCATCGTCCGTGACCAGATCGCCCACTTGTTTATCCAGCGGACGGTTAAGAATCACACCGAGCGCGCCATCAGTCGGATCGTGAGCGGAAATAAAAAGCACGGTTCGACGAAAGTTCGGATCCAGCAAAGATGGATGCGCAACCAACAACGACCCAGTGAGATTGCGCGGCACATTGCCGCCGGCATGACGCATGGAAAACTAGAACGTGACTCGAGCTTTTTCGCAAGTTGCGGACCTACCTGTCCAAATTGCGTTGGTGAAATGGTTCACTGTTGATGGGTTCAACCATTCCGGTTGCGGTCGAACTCAATTGACGGTCGCGCAGATGAAATGTGACGTGCTCACCCAATCCGTCCGGCCATTTGGGTGATGTTGAAGTCACTAACGCCTGGGCTTCCGGCAGAGCACCAAACAAACGAGTGCGTCGGGTTTCGTCCAGCTCGCCGAAAATATCGTCGATCAACAGCAGGGCGATTGAACCGGATTCACCGAACAATCGGGCCTGAGCCAGTTTCAGGGCCAGCGCCAGACTCCGCTGTTGACCCTCCGACGCATAAACCTGGGCCGGCATTCCATCGACGAACAGGTCAAGATCATCGCGATGCGGTCCCACCACCGTTTGGCGCAACCGCATCTGCTCGGCCTGAGTCCGGGCCAGATCAGCCGCAAAATCTTCTTCGTTACCCGGCGCGTAAAAGACGTCCACCCGCTCTTTGGAATCGCTGATTTCCGCGTACGCCGCGCTCGTTAGGGGCCCCAGCTGGCTGATCAACCCGGCCCGCATCCGATGCAGCCGGGTGCCGTGCTCGATCAATGGCAAATCGTAGGCCGCAATTTCACGTGACCGAACCGGAGTGTTTTTCAGCAGCGCATTGCGGGAACGAACCGCGCGCTCGTAAGCGCGTAACGTCGTCCGATATTTCGGATCCATTTGCGATCCGACGAAATCGACATAACGCCGCCGCGGCTCGCCGCTGCCGCGAATAAGTTCGATATCGGTGTTCGCGAACCACACCACTCTGGCCAGCCGCAGATATTCAGTCGATGTCCGTTGCTCGACGCCATCGAACTCCAGACGACGACGCAACTCGCCGTAGTTGAATCGCAACCAATGACCGTCATAATTTCCGGCTACACTAAACGACTTCGCGCCGACCCTCGTTAGGGGCGCCAGACTGGAGCTGCGTTGCGATTGCAGGCGCAACAACACGCAGGCGGCTTCCAGAATCGACGTCTTTCCTTCGCCGTTAGGCCCGACGAAAAAATTGAATCGGGGATTCAACCGAACCGATAACGATTCGAAACATCGAAAATTCTTCAACTGCAGTTCGGTTAACATCAGATTCGCATAGAGTACGATCAGGCAGGGTGCTGCGCCACCGGAGTCAGCGGCGATGTAGAGGCGACGTCTGGTCGCGTTGGCTTTAGCGAAAAAAGCGCCGAGACGCCGCTGCTACGCAACCAGTCGATCCCCACTGGGCCCCGACGGCATAAATGCCTGCTTCTCACGCGATTCCGTTGCAAAGTCAGAGACCCTCGTTTGCATTTTCGCGTAAATTGTTGTTGCCACGATCGCTAACCTCGATTACTAGCAGCGCAGTTTTCCAGATTGTTCTGGGGGGAACAGCCGCCCTTCGCGTCCATCGGGCGCGGGGGGCGGTACTCCTTCAGGACCCTTTACTCGGGTCCTCAATGACGAATTCCGAATGTCGAATGACGAAGGAATGCCCGGCCCGGAAAAGCAGGCTTCGACTGTTTGTGCTTCGTCATTAATTCGGCATTCGTTATTCGTGCTTCGTCATGACGCATCCGGTCGGATTTCGTGGCCAACTGCGGTCACCGTGGTGGCCGCGCTTATCGCCGCGGTAGTCCTCTTAATTTTCTGGCGCCTGGAAACGTGGCCCGGCCGGACCGTCCGCCAGGGCTCCCAGGAACTCGAACGGCTTGGACGCGAGTTACGCTCCGCGTTTGTCGATATTGCGCATTTGCAACCGCGGATCAAAATCAATGACCGCGTTTACCTCGAACAAACAATCCCCACCAGCGAATTGGTGGTTTTGTCGCAACGAGTAGAAGTTGAACACGAATTGCAACATACTTGGGCCGGAAGCTCGAAACGGGTAAAACTGCATGGAACATTTCTGGTGAAAGCGGGCTTCGATCTACGCCAGGAGCTTTCGATTAACATCCGGCCGGATGTGGTGCTGGTTCGAGTGCCGCATGGACAGATTCTCGGCGTCGAACAACAACAGGTGGATGTTCTGGAGTTTGAAAACGGCTACTGGAATCGGATCTCAGCTGAAGACATGCAGAGTCAGCTCGAAATCTTGCCGCAACTGGCGCGCCGAAAAGCCGAAGATGCCGGCCTGGCAACAGCCGCCGAGACTTCTTTGCAGCAGCAGTTGGAAGCGCGCATCCATCCGGCGCAACCATTGCAGATCACATTCGTGGGAGCTGCCGCCAAAGACTAATGCGCTCGGAACAGACAACCCAACCCGGCAGCGAACAGGCCGAACGTCGCGCGGCGAGAAAACAGCGCGCCCGCGGTCCAATCAAAAATCGAATCTTCGTCGCGGTGGTGTTGATGCTGGTGTGTGCCGGGCTGGTAATCGCGTTCTCGCCATTACTGGTGGCTCGCGGCGTTCAAACATGGTTCTGGTGGAAAACACGCGGCACTAACGTCACCGTAAAAATTGACCAAATCGAAGCGCCATTCCTTCGACCGATCGTGCTGCGTGGTGTGCGATTGAAAACCGGTCCGGCATCTGCGGTTCGCATCGACGTCACCGCCGCCCGGGTAGTATTCGGCCTGAATCTTAAAAGCGTTCTGTGGCGAACGCGCGGCCGAACCTTACGAAGTTTGCTCGTCCAGGGGCTTCACCTGGAAGTGCAACGCAAAAAAACCGGTGCTCCGATGTCGGTGGCTGGGTGGAACACGGTGCAGCGACTTCTCCCGGAGAGTTTCGATTTTCAGTCGGTCGACATTCGGGTCGAATCGGATTCGACCCTGGCCTTGTTACGTGGGGTTAATCTCTCCGGCACGCCAGTTTCGGCGGGCCGATTCGAGGCGGCCGAAATCATGATTTCATCGCCCATGTTTCGCCAGACGTTCTCGAAGCTCCTGGCGGCAACTGACTGGCAATCCGAACGCCTAACGATTGCAGCGCTCACCCTCGCGCGCGGACTCGATGTTCAATGGATCACCGCTGATTTGTCGCATCTGGGGAAACGACGAATGGGACTCGACTTCGATCTCGATGCGTTCGGCGGAAAACTGCGAGGCAGCGTCGCTAACGAATGGCGTTCGCAACGCCCTAACTGGAATATTGCGGGGTCGGCCGGCGATATTTCTCTTTCCCAAACGGCCGAAGCTCTCGGCTTTACCAATCGGGTTGGCGGATTGCTCCATGCCGGCAAGTTCACGTTTCGTGGTCATCTGGGTGAAGCCCTAACCGGAACCGCATCGTTGTGGATGGAATTAACCGCCCCGGCCTGGCGGGACCGGGAGGCCGACGTGATCATGGTCGGGCTGTCGCTATATGGACGGCAGCTCGAGCTTCAGCAACTTTACATCAAGCAAAAACGAAACGAGCTCACCATGAACGGCGAAGGTTCATTCCCGACTTCCGCCGCCGGCTGGTTGCGTCCGGATCTCCGCGGGAATGTGTCCGCCTCAATCGAAGATTTCGGAGAATTTGCCAGCCTGTTCGGCGGGAATCGCGAGGATTTCGCCGGGCGAATCGAAGTTGAGGGAACGTTCAATGCCCGGGACCGCAAAGTAGGTGGGAATTTGGTGGCGACCGGCTCCGGCCTAACGATGTTTAAAGAATCGATCGACGAGTTTCAGACAACCTTTAATCTGAACCGCGAGGCGATCGAGATTCTGCAGATGGAACTCAAGCGAAACAACGACACCCTTCACATCCAGGGCAAAATCGACACCTCGCCCGGACAGAACTATTCCGGGTCGATCGACGCCACGATTGCCAATGTTAACGAATATTTGTCCGGGGCTTATCACAACCCTA
>DATFCK010000445.1:0-3311 GCA_035253185.1 Chthoniobacterales bacterium
TCAAATCGATTGATCGTTAGGCCGACGATGGTCGCATCACTGGTTTGGACAATGAGACCGGCGAAACCGCTGCCGGCGTCGCCGCGGATCTCAATAACCGGCGAGCCGCTGTAGCCAGGCTGGGTCGGACCGTCGATGTAAAGCTCCTCGGTAATCGGCGGCAACTGGATTGACGGCGAAATGGTCTGCACACCCGAGCCCGGAATCTGGAAGTTAATGACGTCATAACCGGGCCGGGCATTGGCTTCCTCAATGGCGGCCCGCAGCGAACACTCCAGAGCCGGTGTACTCGTGTCCACGTCGCAGCGACCATCCGCGATATCGCCGTCGGGTTCGTCGCTGGTCACGTTCACCACAATCGGTTCAATGCAAGCGCCGGAAGTCGGCCGCAGGGCACGATTCTGCGCATTGCCAGCACATGTTTCTCCTGCCGCGCAGGAAAATTCCGAGGTGCTACCGTCTGGACCGGTGGCCGTTGCCGTGATTTTCCGCGACGAAGGCACAAATACGGTGGAGGTAAAAGAATAGGCAACGAAGCCGGTGCCGGCGGTTCGTACGTTGATCGCGCCGATATGCATTTCGCCTTCGCCATACCCGGTCGGGTCGGTCGCGATGCTGGCGTAAAAATCGATGGTGTAATCCATTCCGGGCTCGCTCAATAGCCGCCCTTCCACCGTCACGGTGCCGTCAGGATTGAATGTGGGTGCATCGAGATTCGGATGGTTCTGCAAGTGATTGGCGCCGATGTCGCCGTCGAGACAATCGTTAGGGGTCACGCCATCGGGATTCTGCTGAAAGGTTGTCAAATTCGAAAGGTCAATCCCGAGACCGCCGTTTTCGGCGATCATATTTCCTACCACGGTGACTGCTTCGATTGAGGTTGACGGGAATTTCTCAATCGACACCCCCGCCAAACCGTTATGCTTGATCACATTCCCTTCGCCCGCACCTGTGCCGCCGATTTGCATCCCCGGCGCGCTCGCCACACTAATTCCATTTCGGCCATTACCGAGTGCCCCGCCATCGGCGCCCACTCCGATGTAATTGTTGAGGATTTTTGTCGCGGGTGAAAAATTCTGGGCGCGGATCCCGTCGCCCCCATTTCCGGAAATGATGTTACGATCGAAAATGTCGGGACCGCCGACCTGCGCTTGTGATACATGCAAACCAATGCTTATGCCGGCGCCGCAAATTTCCTCCCCTGAGTTCGGGACGGCGGCGTTGCCGAGGGCATTAGTACCGATGCGGTTGTTCCTGATATTGAACTGGCCAGGGATGCTGTTGTTGAACGTATCGCTGACCGCAACACCGGTGCAGTGGTTACCCGAAATCAAATTGCCGAGCGGGACCGGAGCCCCGTTTTCGTCGGTCGCCACCCCGCCGATGTCGGTAAAAGTGCCAAAAATGGACACCACCCCGCTCTGGTTAGGCAACGGCAGCGCGCCGTTACGGGTCGTACCGACGTAATTGTTGAACATTCCAACCAAGCCCAGGCCGGTCCGCAGAATTCCGCCGCCGCCCAAGCTCTGCGAATAGTTGCCGGAAATCAGGTTGCATTGGCCGGTGCACTCGCCTCCCGCGATCATCCCGCCGGGAGATCCCACGATGATGAATTGGGTTTCGTCCGGCGAAAGCCACACTGTGTCGGTGATCAGGCAAAACCCGAAACAACCGTTCCGTTGATCGTTAGGAATCGGCTGGGTGCCGGTGATGTCGGTTCCGATATCATTGCCGATGATGACGCCGTAACCGCCGGACACGCTGGAATCGAGATCAACACACCAGATCGCATCCTCCCCGTTGTCGGAAATCAGATTGCGCCCTGCCGGCGCGATCGATCCGATAACGGTTGTTGTAACCGGGCCGGTGACGATCCCGGTGTCGCAATTGCCCAGACCGAACGACCCCGACGGATCCGTTCCAATGCGATTGCCTTTAATCTGGTTGCCGACCGTCAGCAGCTCGCCGGTTTCGGTATCAAACAACGGAGGAATGTCGATGCCGCGGCCGAAACATCGCCCGTTCGGATCCGTGTCCGCGCCTTCGCCATTGCCCGAAATGGTGTTGCCCTCACCGGCCACATCGCCGCCGATGATATTCTCCTTTCCGGTCAAAAATATGCCTAACGAGTTTCCGAGCTTGACGTTTCCACCGAAATTCAGACCAATGATGTTGTTAACGACGGCATTATTGTTGCCGCCGGTGATCGAAAGTCCGGCCCCGTTCTTTTCCTGGCTGCCGTTACCGGACATGAGATTGGAGTCGATATGATTGCGATCTGAATCGAAGATGTTGAGTCCGGTCGCGGCATTGCCTTTGTCGAAGTTTCCGCTTGGGTCAGTGCCAAGAAAATTCCCGGAAATGTGATTGTCACCCACGTCGGGGTGGAAATTGGTGCTGACAATGGCGATGCCGTTGCCGCCGACCTGACTTTGGTTGCCATTTTCGTCCTCAACCGTCGCGCTGGGCATTTCATTGATGACCAGGCCATAGACCGCGCAATTGCTCGCTTCAATGCGCAGACCGTCGGCCGCGCCGCTCAAGTTCGCGCCGCTGATTTCTATCAGGGGCATGCCGCCGTAGCCGGGCTGAGACGTCCCGTCAATTGTGACGCTTTCCACAATCGGGGGCAGCTCCGCGTTCAGCATGATCGTCTGCAAACCGCCGCCGCCGATGTTGAAGTTGATCACGTCGGCGCCCGGTAATTGGTTGGCCAGTTCGATCGCGCGGCGTAACGAGCAGGGAGCTGTTCCGTCGCAGGCGCCGCCTCCTGAATCATCGGTGGTATCAACCACGAAGGTGTTAGTCGCCGTGGCCGTCAGGATGGCTGGCACCGGCGACCCTTCGCGCAGGATCACCAGGTCGCTTATGGCATCGCGGTTGTAGCGCATCGGCACCGCCGCCACCAAAGCAGTCTCGGCTTCGAGCGAAACCACAGTTGGGAATTGGGCAACGCCAGTTCTTTGCGCCCGCCCACCGCCGGCTGCGGTCACGATTTGCATCTGCCGGTGGGAAGATTCCAATACAATGATGTCGTCGGTGCCGCTGCCGGACAGGCGGACAGGCACCAATTTTCGAACAACCTGAGAGGCGCCGGCCTCGGCGAATCGCGGGTCCTTCACCAGCGTTCGCATTTTCCACAGCCCCAGCGGGGCAATCGGCCTCGCTGAAACACTCTCCAGGATCGCCTTCTTCGATCCCTCTCGTTTATCGGCTGTTTTCGGGAGCGATGATTCAATTGCGCCCGGTTTTTTGGACCGCGCGCCCGCGGTGGCGCTTTTTTCGCCGATCAGCTCGGAAAAATTCCTTGG
>DATFCK010000446.1:0-5260 GCA_035253185.1 Chthoniobacterales bacterium
AATGAAAGCGCGGCCGCTATTCCTTCGTCATTCGTCATTCGCACGCGCGCCATCCGGGCTTCGTCATTCCACCTTATTTGAGTCCGGCAAATAAGGTGGGCTGATGTTCTTCGGCGGCGAGCGCCCTGGCCCGGTTTTCCCGGCGCTCCATAATGAACTTGTCCAGAGCGGGATCGACCGGCAGGGGATATTTGCCGTTGAAACAGGCCAGACAGAACTCGTTAAACTTTCGGCCGGTAGCGCGCACCATGCCGTCGATATCCAGATAGCCCAGGCTATCGACGCCGAGATACTCGCAGATCTGATCGAGCGACATCTGGTTCGCAATCAATTTGTCCGGATCAGGAAAATCGATCCCATAATGGCAGGCGAACCGATGCGGTGGACAGCTCACCCGCATGTGAACTTCTTTGGCGCCCGCTTCCCGCAGGTTAACGACTCGGGCCCGTGCGGTAGTGCCACGAACAATTGAGTCGTCCACCACCACTACTCGTTTGCCGGCCACCATCTCCTTGATCAGGTTCAGTTTGACGCGAACATCGAAATCGCGAATCAACTGGCTGGGTTGCAGGAACGTTCGGCCGATGTAGTGATTCCTAACAAAGGCGTGCCCATACGGGATCTTTAATTCCTCAGCAAAACCGAGCGCAGCGTAATTACCTGAATCCGGAACCGGGACCACGATATCGGCATCGACCGGAAACCTGCGGGCCAGTTCGTGTCCCATTTCGGTTCGGACTTTGGCCACGTTCACGCCTCCGATGATGCTGTCCGGCCGGGCGAAATACACGTACTCAAACATGCAAAACGCGGGAGGCACATCCGGAAAGGGTCGCTCCGAGCGGATTCCGTCTTCGTTGATGATCAACACTTCGCCGGGCTCGATTTCGCGGACGAAATCGGCATGAATCAGATCCAGGGCGCAGGTTTCGGATGCGAGAACGAAAGCGCCGTCAAGCTTGCCTAACACCAGCGGCCGCCAGCCGTATGGATCGCGCACCGCAATCAACTCCCGCTCGCTCATGATCAGGAGCGAAAACGCTCCTTCGATGCGGCGCAACGCCGCCAGAACGTTCGCTCCGTTATCCGACGGCTGCGCCAGCAGATGTAGAATGATTTCGCTGTCGGCGGTGGTTTGAAAAATGGAACCTTTACGCTCGAGTTCATCGCGTAACAGATCGGCGTTGGTGAGATTGCCATTGTGGGCAATCGCCATTTGGCCACGGACACAGTCGACCACGAAAGGCTGCGCATTCTTAATCGTGCTGGTTCCGGTGGTTGAATACCGGGTGTGCCCAATCGCGCGCGTTCCCTTCAAAGGTTCGAGTTCTTCCTGACCGAACACCTGCGAGACCAAACCCATGCCTTTGTGCTGACAAAAGGTGTGGCCCGGTCCGGTGCTGGTGACAATGCCGGCGCTCTCCTGTCCGCGATGCTGCAACGCAAACAGGCCGTAGTAAGTCAGGACCGCGGCATTGGGATGGCCGAACACGGCGAACAACCCGCATTCGTGCTGTGGGAATGACTCGCGTTCAGTGAGTTGCGTATCGATCGCGTCCAGGGTCACACCAAATAATCCATCAAATCAATCCGGATTCAACGTCGCGCTTTTTGATGCGAAGAATTTCGCTCCTCGAACACAGTTGTGGCAAGTTCTACCACAAATAATCCATGAGCGCGGAGCCCGAGCAAGGTCCCAAATCGACGATCGCGCACGTGCTGATGATGGATATGGTCGCGTATTCCAAGCTGCTCATTACCGACCAGAGCGCGGCGATGGACGAATTGACACGGATCGTGAAACAGACTCCGCGATTTCGCCGGGCCGAGAGTGATGGAAAACTCGTGCGCATTCCAACCGGGGACGGTATGGCGCTGGTGTTTTTCGACGAGCCGCAAGCACCCGTAGAATGTGCAATCGAGATTGCGACCGCCCTGAAAAATCATCCGAAAATTTGTTTACGCATGGGAATTCACAGCGGGCCAGTGAATTCCCTAACTGATGTAAACGAGCGTCCAAACGTTGCCGGAGCGGGAATCGACATCGCCCAGCGAGTTTTGGATTGCGGCGACGCCGGACACATTTTGTTATCGAGACGGGTGGCGGATGATCTCGCTCCGTTTCCGCGATGGAATGCGCATCTGCACGATCTCGGACAATGTCAGGTCAAACACGGCCGCATCGTTTCGCTGGTTAACTTTTACAACGGCGAAGTCGGAAATCCGGCGCGACCGAAAAAGTGTGGCTACAGGTTTGCGGGAACGAGTAGTTCGGGAGTTAATCGGGCGGCGGTGATTGGTGGAACGATTCTCCTCATTGCGGTCATCCTCGCAGTTGTTCTGTTTTCGAGAGCAAAGAATTTGCAATCTGGGCCAGATGTCACGGCAGCGGGGACGGGCAAGCATTCTATCGCAGTTCTGCCGTTCGAGAATCCGACCGACGATCCGAACACGGAATATTTGGCTGAGGGAATTGCCGAGGCGCTGATTAACAGTCTGGCCGAGTTAAAACAGCTGCGAGTGGTAGCGCGGGGGACTGCTTTTCATTACAAGGGGCGGAACGTCGATCCGCGTCGGGTTGGGCGCGATTTGGCGGTTACGGAAGTTCTGACCGGCAAAGTGCGTCAGGTGCAGGATGCGCTCAGCGTTCAGGTGGATCTGGTGGATGCCAGCACCGGCGCGCAACTATGGGGCGACGAATATAACCGCAAAATGACGGATTTGATCCAGGTGAAGCAAACGATCGCGCAAGAGGTGGCGCAAAACTTAAAGCTGCAATTGTCGAGCGAAGAACAGCAACGGCTGGTCAAGCGCGACAGCGCTAACCCGGAAGCGTTTCAGGCTTATTTGCGGGGCCGCTATTTTTGGAACAAGCGCACCGCCGATGGAAATGCGCAAGCCTTCCAGCAATTCAAGCACGCCATCGAGCACGATCCAAATTTTGCGCCTGGTTATGCCGGGCTGGCCGATTGTTACATCTCACTGGCGTTTTACAATTTTGCCGCTCCGCGGGAAACCATGCCGAAAGCAAAAGAATCCGCCGTCAAAGCGGTCACGCTCGACGATAGCATTGCTGAAGCACACACCTCGCTCGGAAATATTTTGGTAAACTACGATTGGAACTGGGTGGAAGCGGAAAAGGAGTTTAAGCGCGGTATTGAGCTCAGGCCGGACTACGCGCAAGCCCATCAGTGGTATGCCATGCACTTTCTGGCTACGACCGGCCGTTTGGACGAAGCCGTAATTGAAATGAAAAAGGCGGTAGCACTCGAGCCGGCATCGCTCGTTATGAACAGCTTTTTGGGAGCGACATTGTGCGAGGCGCGCCGGTATGACGAAGCGATTGATCAATGTCGTCGAACCATCGCAATGGACCAGAACTTCGCGGTAGGCCACTGGCACCTTGGCCGGGCCTATGAGCAAAAACAGATGTTTGAGGCCGCCATCGAAGAATTTGAAAAAGCGGTCTCATTGTCCGGGGCGAGCCCGTTGATGAAAGCCGCACTCGGTCATGCCTACGCCAAGTCGCGAAAAAAAAGGGAGACGGACCAGGTCCTGGGTGAACTGCTTGAGTTGTCGAAGCACCAATATGTCTCGCCCTACGAAATAGCGGCGATTTACGTGGCGTTAGATGATTTTGAGCGCGCCTTTGAATTCCTGGAGAAGGCATTTTTCGATCATTCGTTCCATTTGGTTAGGCTGAACGTGTCTCCTCAGTTCGAACCGCTCAAATCGGACGCACGTTTTCAGGAGTTGGTGAAAAAGATTGGCCTTCCCCGGTAGATTCGAGTCGTTAGCCGGCTGAATTCAGGACCACGTCACAAGCTGGGAATGCTTTCGTCCTGTTCGACCGCGCGGCGGATCGAATTCCACCAATCGTCGTATATTTCGGCGACAGGCCAGCGAAACTCGCGATTGGGGAGCCGGATCAATAAATCTTCGCCACCCACGGTGCCGATCTGCTGGCCAGGAACGTTTGCGTTCTTCAGCGCGTTCATTGTCTCTTCAACATTTGGTGGTGACACTGAGATTACAATCCGCGACTGAATTTCAGCGAACAATGTAGCGCAAGCTTCCAGCTTGCTATCTTGGTTAGTTGGCAAGCTGGAAGCTTGCCCTACATTTACTTGTGCGCCTAACAATCCGGCTGGATTGAAGCAGCATTCAGCCACAGCAACAGCCAGTCCGCCTTCGGAACAATCATGCGCGCTACGAACCAGGCCCGCGCCAATCAGATCCCGAACCGCGTTTTGAACCGCGATCTCGTGATCGAGATCGAGCGCGGGCACCGGTCCCTGTTTCAGGCCGAAGCATGTTTTGAGAAAACGCGAAGCACCCAGTGCGTTGTAGCCGGGGTCGGTGGCCCCGGTGCCGGGATCACCGCTCCCGGCTACAGGCATCGTGGCATCGGCGCCCGGCCGATGGGACATGGGCTGCAAGGCCATGCCCCTGCTCGGAGAGGATGAATCGGTAGCTGAGTGGGGCTCGGAATCGCCCGGGCGATGTCCCATCGGCGAGGCCCCGAGGCCACCCACCAAAATAATCGCGTCGCCGGCAGCTTTGAACCACTGGGTGGTGATGTGCGCTTCCGCGGCGATGAGCCCGACCATCCCTACGGTGGGGGTGGGGTCGATTACGCCCGTCTGGCTCTCATTATATAATGAGACGTTTCCGCCGGTGATCGGTGTGCCGAACGCGCGGCACGCTTCGGCCATTCCTTCGACCGATTCGCGCAGTTGCCAGAAGTTTTCCGGCTTGTAGGGATTACCGAAATTAAGGTTGTCGGTCACCGCCAATGGTTTGGCGCCCGAGCAGGTGAGATTACGGGCGGCTTCGGCGACCGCGATACGGGCGCCCTGACGGGGATCGAGCCGGCAATAGAGCGAATTACAATCGGTGGTGGCGGCCAGGATTTTGTTGGCATAACGAACAAAGAAAACGCCCGCGTCCGATCCCGGTTTGACTACGTTGCCAGTCCGCACGGTGTGATCATACTGGCGGTAGACCCAGTTCTTCGACGCGATGGTGGGATCGCGGAGGAGTTGTCGCAAAGATTCGACCACGGATTTCGCGGATACCGCTGATAGAATTTTCTCAATGTCCGTGCTATCCGCGTAATCCGCGGTTGGTTGTCGCGCTTCGCGCGAGTATAACGGCGCTTCGTCGGCTAGCGGTTTCGCTGGAATTTCGGCGGCGATTGAACCGTTGTTACGCACTCGCATCATGCCGTCATCGGTGACCCGGCCGATTTCGGCACAGG
>DATFCK010000447.1:0-15185 GCA_035253185.1 Chthoniobacterales bacterium
TGATCTCGGGCGGAAGACAAACGACGAAGGGGAGGTTTCTGACCGGGGCCGGGGTAGGCTTCTTGTTCATATTATCTGTCGAATACTGATATTTCAATGATATTATTTTGATATATAAGTCAATATCGAAATTTATTTATTGCCGGGACTAGCACATGTTTACGCAGCATCCCGGGTTTGTGCGTTCCGGAATATTTTCCTGGGGCCATTAAAAACAGGTCGGTCTGTGGGGTCTAACCCTGCAAATTGCGTTGACTTTTAACTCCGGATTTGGCACCAAAGACCTTTCATCCCGTCGCTTGGTTCGTTATGTCATCACCCAATTGGTTTCATCAGTCGGACCGGATGGCGTTCAGTCGAAACCAGGTTTGCAGTCTTCGCGTCAGGTTTATTTCCAGCGCGGTCGTTACCGTAGTTGCGCTGGCGCTCGTTTCCGTTCGGATTGCTGATGGCTGCCCCGGCGTTGACCCGGCCGGCGCGACTTCGTCGGTGCTCCAGCCAGCCGTAACCACGGCCGTTATCGACGGCGTCAGTCGGCCGGTCGCGATCGAAATGGCCTATATATATCCGTCGCTCAGTTTGGAAGAAATTCTTCGCCGCTTTTCCGATGCCCGGATCGATCCGGCCGAACGCCGGGCGTTTGCCTATCGATTGGCGTAAACTCTTCGCCGATTCCTAATCCGAGGCGCGCGCAGGACCTCGGACCGAGGAATACGGCAGTAATAGCAATCCGATTCCGCCGCGAATTGCCGTTGCCTATGGTTGAAGGGTGCCGAACTCGCCTTGCTGCTGAATCAGTTTGGCCACCAACCCGGTCCAACCGGTCTGGTGCGACGCCCCCAGGCCTTCACCGGTGTCGCCGTGAAAATATTCATGAAACAGGTAACGGTCTCGATCCTGGTGATGGTTGGAGCCGTTAGGCCGGCCTTCAAACGGCCGCATCCCGTTACCGTCGCGCACCCATAACTTAATCAGCCGGTTCGAAAGCTCGTTTGCGATTTCCTTTAAAGTAAGATAATGCCCGGATCCGGTCGGGCATTCGACCTGGAAATCGTCGCCGTAATAATGATGAAACTGTTGCAACGATTCGATCAGCAAATAATTGATTGGTAACCAGATCGGACCGCGCCAGTTGGAATTTCCACCGAACAGGCCGGTTTGCGATTCGGCCGGCTCGTAACTAACCACCTTTTGTTCGCCTCGAATGGTGACCGAATAAGGATGATCCTTGTGATACTTGCTCACCGATCGCACTCCGTAGTCGCTCAGGAATTCGTTGGGATCGAGCATGCGTCGCAACAGACATTTCATCCGATGACCCCGCGTTAACGAGACCAGGCGTCGCTCACCGATTCCGGGTTCCTGCCAGCGCGACACCAGGCTGGCCAGGTCGGGCCGATGGGTAAGGTACCATTCCAGCCGGGCTTTGAACCCGGGTAACGCTTCGATGAGCTGCGGTTGAACCGTTTCCACCGCCAAAAGCGGAAGGAGGCCGACTAACGAGCGGACTCGCAGCGGCAAATAACGGCCACCGGGGGTGTGAAGCACATCGTAGTAAAATTCGTCCTCTTCGTTCCACAGACCAATGCCTTTGCCACCCAGATTGTTCATGGCGGCGGCGATGCCCAGAAAATGCTCGAAGAACTTGGTGGCAATGTTCTCATAAACATGGTTCTCGAGGGCCAGCTCGATCGCGATCCGCATCAGGTTGAGCGAGAACATTCCCATCCAGCTGGTGCCATCTGCCTGTTCCAGGTGGCTGCCATCAGGGAAACAATCGTTCCGATCGAACACGCCGATGTTATCGAGCCCGAGAAAGCCACCCTGGAAAATGTTGTTGCCTTCGGAATCCTTGCGGTTCACCCACCAGGTGAAGGCCAGCAACATCTTGTGGAAAATGGTCTCCAGGAACTGGCGATCGCCTTTGCCGGTTTGTTTCCGTTCGATCTGATAAACGCGCCAGGCGGCCCAGGCGATCACCGGCGGATTCACGTCGTTAAAATTCCATTCGTAGGCCGGAATTTGTCCATTAGGATGCTGATACCATTCCCTAACGACGATATCGAGCTGGGTTTTAGCGAAACAAGGGTCGATCAGGGCCAGCGGAAGGCAATGGAAGGCCAGATCCCACGATGCGTACCACGGATACTCCCATTTGTCGGGCATCGACATCACCCGTTCGTTGTAAAGGTGCCGCCAATCGGCATTCCGGCCCTCGCATCGTTCGATCGCCGGGGTAGGCTGTCCTGGATCGCCATCCAGCCATTGGTCGATGATGTAATGGTAGAATTGCTTGGTCCAAACCATGCCGGCCAGCGCTTGTCTTTGAATCGCCCGATACTGGTCGCCTAACGATTTCGGAGCGAGGTCGTTGTAAAATTCGTCCGCCTCAAGTTTGCGCGCAGCGAAGATCGAATCGAAGTCGTCGAACGGATCGTCGCGGTCTTTTCCCGGGAGCGCATGCGACTCGCGTGCGGTTCGCGGCGACTCGCCGCGAATCTCTTCCGGACTCAAAACTCTTCCGGCCGGCGAGTCGCCGGCCAGGGCACGCGGGTCGCGTGCGCTCCCCGGAATTTGAGTGCGACGAAATCGCAGTCGGACTGTGGCGCTTTCCCCGGGCGCGATCAGGAATCGATAGTGCGCCGCCGCCTTGGTTCCGATTCGATTCGGATTTACCAGCGCCAGGTCGTCCCTAACGATTGCATCATTGATCGCATCTTTGACATGCGGGCTGTGATTGGGGACTCCCCAAAGCCGGAGGAGATTCGATTCGTTTTCGGTAAACAGCAATCTTTCCGGCCGCTCACATGAAAGCTGGTAACTGCCGAGAACCGGATGGTCTGCTCGGATGGTATGAGCTTCCGATTCCAGCGCGTCTCCTTCCTGCAAACAGGGCTTTGCATTGTCGCGACCCCAGCTCCAGGTGTTGCGAAACCAGATGGTGGGCAACACGTGCAATCGGGCGGCGTCCGGGCCGTGATTGGTGGCCGTGACCTTGATCAGAATGTCGTGGGGCGAAGCTTTCGCATATTCAATCTGAATATCGAAGAAACGATTTTCCTGGAGGATTCCGGTGTCCCACAGCTCGAACTCGCCGTCGTGCCGTGACCGCTGGGCCGCTTCGGCTACCAGTTGTTCATAGGGGTAACGCGCGTGCGGATAACGATAATGCATCGCCAGGTAACTGTGAGTAGGCGTGGCATCGCTGTACCAATAAATTTCCTTAACGTCCTCACCGTGATTGCCCTGCGGTCCGGTTAGGCCGAAAAACCGCTCCTTCAGAATCGGATCGTGTTCGTTCCAAAACGCGAACGCCAGGCAAAGGCGCCCTTTGTGATCGGAAATGCCGCCGATGCCATCTTCGTTCCACCGGTAAGCCCGGGATCGGGCATGATCATGCGGCAGATAATTCCAGGCATCGCCATTAGCACTGTAATCTTCCCGCACCGTGCCCCAGGCTCGTTCAGCCAGATACGGTCCCCAAAAATACCAGGGTTCATCCGGTAAATGGTTTTCAGCAAGGCGCCGTTGCTCCGCATTCATTGGTCATGGCGATTAGCGACGAAAAATCCGCACTACGCAACCGAAAATACGCGCCTTCGCCTAGGGCACTTGATACCGTCGCGAAATGAATCGTTACCTTATTTTTCTGCTGGCGACGTCTGCGGCATATGCGGCCGCACCCTCCCTAACTATCTATAATGGTGGTTTCGCCGTGGTTCGCGATGTTCTTCCCTTGAATTTGCAGTCAGGAGAAAATGAGGTGCTGTGTGCGGCGGTCAGCCCGTTTCTGGATCCGGCTTCGGTGATGTTGCGTGATCCCGCCGGTAAAGCGGATTTCAGAATTGTTATGCAAAAGTTCCGAGCCGACGTCCTGACTGAGGAATCGATGCTAGCCCGTTTCGAAGGCCAGACGATTCCGTTCCAGACCCATGAAGACGGCAAAAGAAAGGAGGTCATGGCCAAGATTGTTCGCGCTGGTTACTGGGTGCGATCCAGCGGCTCGGTAGATCACAGGTCAGATCCGATCTTTGACGTCGACGGCAAACTTTCGTTCACCGCGCCCGGCAGCGCTATTTTTCCGAGATTACCCGAGGGCGAAATCCTCAAGCCGGAACTCAGATGGCGGATTGCCGCGCCTAAACCATTGAAAACGGATGCCGAACTGGTTTACCTAACCGACGGGTTGTTCTGGCAGGCCGATTACAACGCGATTCTGGCTGAGGACGGGAACATTTCGCAGTTCATCGGATGGATTACTCTCGAAAACGACACCGGCCTGCGTTTCGAGAATAGCGATATCAAACTTGTTGCCGGCAACGTGACCAGAAACAGGGGAGGTCTTCGCCGGTCAGGAGGAGTCGGGGGCTATGCCGAAGCCGAGCGAGTGATAGTAACCGGCTCGAACATTCCCACCGCCGAAGAAGGCGGCCCGGTGGTTAAAAGAAGAACGTTCGAGGAATACCATGAATATACGTTACCCGCGCCGGTGACGTTGACGGATCGGGAGATGACGCAAATCGAGCTGGTCCGCGGCGCTAATGTGAAAGCGACCCGCTCGTTTATCTACGATGGAGCCAAAATGAGTGTGGATCTGGGAGCCGATTACGCTCGTTTGGAGATGAGTTTCGGCACCGAGTCGACCTCAAAGGTAGCGCTCATGTCGGAGTTCAAGAACGATACCGCCAATCATCTCGGCGTTCCACTGCCTCAAGGTCTTGTTCATTTCTATCGACCAGATCCTGATGGACACCTTCAATTCACCGGCGACTCCAATATTAACAACACGCCTAAAGACGAGATTGTCCGGGCCACGACAGGGTTCGCGTTCGATTTGGTCGGCGAACGCCGGCAAACCGACTATAAGATCAACGAGGAATCAAACACTGCTGAAGAAACATTCGAAATCAAAATAAGAAATCATCGAAAGGACGCGGCCGAGGTTCGAGTTTGGGAACATCCCTGCCGGTGGCGGCAGTGGGAAATCACATCCCAATCTCAACCCTTCAAGAAGATCGACCAGACGACATTCGAGTTTGTCATTTCGGTTCCGCCAAACGGAGAAAAAACCGTCAACTATACGATTCGCTATTCGCAATTACCGGAACGTCGTTAGGCTCATAAATGACGTAAGCCGTTGAAACGGCTGATTGCGGAATATGTCGCCCGGGTCACCGGGCTAAAGCCGCGGTGCCAACGAGATAGGAGAAAAATGCAGCTCGTTAGCGACACGAGATTCTTAATTGCCAATCGACAATCGAAAATCGAAAATTCCCCTCATTCCCACTCGATCGTGCTGGGCGGTTTGCTGGAGATGTCGTAAACGACGCGGTTAACGCCTTTTACTTCATTGCAAATACGGTTGGAGATGCGCGCCAATAGCTCGTAGGGAACGCGCACCCAATCGGCGGTCATGCCATCCTGACTTTCCACGATGCGGAGCGCGACGGTATTCTCATAGGTCCGTTGATCGCCCATCACCCCGACGGTTTGCACCGGCAGCAGCACCGCGAATGACTGCCACACTTTGAAATACCAGTCCGCCGCTTCCATCTCACTTTGCACAATCGTGTCGGCGGCGCGCAGAATTGACAGTCTTTCCGGCGTCACTTCGCCGAGGATGCGAACCGCCAGTCCCGGCCCCGGGAACGGCTGGCGATAAACCACTTCTTTGGGCAGGCCTAACTGCAAACCAACCTGCCGCACTTCGTCCTTGAACAACTGCCGCACCGGTTCCACCAGCTCGAAATGCATTTTTTCGGGTAATCCACCGACATTGTGGTGGCTTTTGATGACGTTGGCCGGGTTACCGCCTATCGATACGCTCTCGATTACATCCGGATACAATGTGCCCTGGGCCAGGAATCGATAGCCGCTCTGCTGTGGTGGCATCGGCATCTTGCCGGTGTTCCTTGAATTCATGGGCTGGAAGCCCATGCCAGTTTGTTCTTCGTTCAACAGATTCTCGGTGGCATGCTGAAACACGTCGATGAATTCGTTGCCGATAATTTTCCGTTTCTGTTCCGGATCAGTAACGCCGCGCAGCTTTGACAGGAAACGATCGCTGGCGTCGATATACTCGAGACGAATGTGGAAATTCTCTCCGAACACTCGTTGAACTACTTCTTCCTCGCGGGCCCGAAGCAGGCCGTTATTCACGAAGATACAAGTGAGCTGGTCGCCAATCGCCTTGTGCAGGAGGGCGGCCGTGACTGAAGAATCAACCCCGCCGCTCAATCCCAGAACGACTTTCGAATCGCCGACCTGTTTTCGCACCCGGGCGCAGGCTTCTTCAATGAACGAGCCCATCGTCCAGTCCATGGCGCAATGACAGATGTGATAAACGAAATTCTTGAGGATCTCGCGCCCGCGCGGGGTATGGGCTACCTCGGGATGAAATTGAAGTCCGTAAAGTTTTCGGTCCGGATCTTCGACCGCGGCAAAATTCGAACCTTCGGTGCGCGCCGCCGCCCGGAAACCTTTCGGCAAACGCGTCACTTCATCGCCGTGGCTATTCCACACGTCCAGCTGCGACTCCAGGCCGGCGAATAATTGCGAGCCGTTAGTGATGTAAAGCATGCCGGCGCCGTATTCACGCCGGCCGCTGAACACCACTTCGCCGCCCAGATGATGAGCCATCAGCATCAGCCCGTAACAAATTCCCAGCACCGGAATGCCTAACGAAAGGATTTCCGGATCAACCTGCGGCGCGCCCTTGTCGTAAACGCTGGCCGGCCCGCCCGACAGGATGATGCCGTTCGGCCGCAATTCACGGATTTCCGCGGCTGAGATATCGAATCGGACGATCTCGGAATAGACCTGCAGTTCCCGGATGCGACGCGCGATCACCTGGGTGTACTGCGAGCCGAAGTCGAGGATTAGAATTCGGGAATGAGCGGGGGGACTGGCTGCTTTCACCACCGGTTACCCAACTCTAATAGCCTTGCGGAACGGAGTGTTGACTGGCCGGATCATTGTCCGGCCGGTCGATGGGGCCGAGCCGGCCCTGGCCGGTCATGCCCCGCTGCAATTGCGCACCCACTTCGTTGGTAGTGCGTTCCTCCATCGGGTCGGCACAACTCGCCAGAATGGCGAGAACAAGCAGTGAAACTCTCGACAGGCGTTTCATCCGCATATTCTAGGGAACGTGACGGCCATTGCAATGGGGGATTCGGCGGCGACTGCGGAGGTTAAAATGGTAAATAGTTCAATCGTTAAATCATGAAAACGGATACAGACTCTCCCCAGCCACTTATTTAACGTTGTAACCGTTTAACGAATTAACGCGCCCCATGATTCCTCCGGAATTGTTGTTGCAAGGATACCGGTTCGGAATCTTTCCCATGGCGATGCGCGATGGCACGATTGAATGGTTCTCGCCCGACCCGCGAGCGATTCTGCCGCTGGAGAAATTTCACGTGCCTCATGGGTTGCGCCGCGTTGCCGCCAAGAAGATTTTCGAAACGAAATTCAACCAGCGCTTTTCCGATGTCATTCGGGCCTGTTCCAAGCGCCGCGATACCTGGATTAATGACGAGATTGTTGAAAGTTACGAACGCCTCCACAAGTTAGGCCACGCTCATTCGGTCGAGACCTGGCAGGCCGGCAAACTGGTCGGAGGACTGTATGGCGTAGCGATCGGAGGCGCCTTTTTTGGCGAATCCATGTTTCATCGCAAAACCGACGCGTCGAAGATTGCGCTATTGGCGTTGGTGGAACATTTGCGCGCCCGAAAATTTGCTTTGCTCGACACTCAATGGGTGACGCCTCATTTGCGGCAATTCGGAGCGATTGAGATTCCACGGTCGCAATATGTGAAGCTGCTGAAGCGGGCGGTGGACCTTTCGCGCACTTTTCAGTAGCGCGAAAGGAAAGCTCCAACCTTCAAGCACCAAACTCCAGAGAAGCTCCAAAATCCAAACCTCAAAAAAAGCTTCAGGACGCAGCGTTGGAGCTTGAACATCGAGGTTTCTTTGAACCTTGGAGCTTGGTTTTTTGAAGATTCCCTGGAGCTTGGATGTTGGAACTTGGAGATTCCGCCCTCTCCGGCGGCCCTTGCCCTACCGTAAAAAGATCGCATAGTGAGCCTCCACGCCACCGTGGCATCCCGGCTGGGTAGCTCAGTTGGCAGAGCAGAGGACTGAAAATCCTCGTGTCGGGAGTTCGATTCTCCCCCCAGCCATAACTGCTGAAAAGGCTGAAGTTTGGCTCGACAAGCCTGCCTGGAGAATCGCAAAATAGCCGGCTGCAGGGTGCATAGGCAATCCGAAGGCCAGGGCACTCCCCAGAACCAACCAAAAAAGCGCCCCGGTCACATGTGCGTGCCAAGCTCGCGTTGTGCTTGGCGCCCGCCGTTTCAACCACACTCCCAGTGAAAAATAAGTCTCAATCGCAGTCGGCATTTTCCAAGACCAGAATTCTCGTTGCTCTCACCCTTTGGTCGGGCGGCATGTTCTTTGCCCTCGCTCAGCCTAACGGGTCGACAAAATCGACGCCCAGCAAATCCGCCGACGCCCAATCCGTCGCCGCCATTGGCAAACCCGAATTGGTGCGTTTTTCCGCCGCGGCCTCACACGACCTCGACCTTCGGTCGCTTCCCTACATTCCATCAAACCACGAGGCTGAACCGGTGCGCCGGATGCGCCACCGGTTGCCGCAGACAGAATCGACGACTCCGTCCGATCCGGAACGGCCGGTGCTTCGATCCGCTCAGGCGATCACCATACCGTCGCCCTTAACCTCGTTCGACGGCCTTAGCTCTACTCAGAGTGACTGCGGCTGTTTGCCGCCCGACACCGACGGCGACGTTGGGCCTAACCACTACATCCACAGCGTCAATAGCTCGATCAAGATTTTTGATAAATCCGGCAATGCACTCAACGGAACCAATGGCACGACTTACAATTCATTTTTCTCGCCCCTGGGCAGTTCTACTCCCTGTGGAGATGGCGAGAACCAGGGCGATGGTTTCGTCTTTTACGATCATATCGCCGATCGCTGGGTGGTTAGTGATTTTGCGTTTCCTGATCCGGATGTTTCGGCCTCGCCGAATTACCAGTGTATCGGTGTTTCCAAGACTAACGATCCGGTCTCCGGCGGCTGGTGGCTGTACGTGCTTCAAGTAGATCCTTCGCACCCGACCTGGATCGGTGATTACCCAAAATTCGGCCTCTGGCCGGATGCTTATTATCTCTCGGTGAACATGTTTGATGAGAACTCGGATTTCACCGGGGTGCGAGTCTATGCCCTGCCTCGAGCGGGCATGATAAACGGCACCGGCGCGCCCAGCGCGGGCGCGGTCGCTTTTTCGATCACGCCGGCAACACTCGGCGATACTTACAGCCTGGTCCCGGCCACTTTCAGGGCCGGTAGTCCTCCTCCGGCCGGTACGCCCGAATATTTCATGGCGATCAACAGTCCCGCCAGCTCCGGGGTAACACAGACGAAGGTATTTGCCTGGAAATTTCATGTCGATTTCGCGACTCCGGCGAATTCGACTTTCGGAATTGGCGCGACCCATTTGCCTAACGGAAGCGTTACGGTGAATGGTTTCGTTGACGCTTTTACTACTACCACAAATCTTGTTCCTCAAACCGGGACCAGCGTCAGGCTGGACACTTTGGGCGACAAAATCATGACCCCGCTGGTCTACCAGAACCTGGGTGGCACCGAATCGTTATGGGCTACGCACACTATTAACAACAACCAGAATGGAACCGGGCCCACCGCTATTCGTTGGTATCAGTTCAACGTGACCGGGGGCGTCATTCCCGCTACGCCGGCGCAGCAGCAGACATTTAACAATGGCGGCGATGGCCTGTGGCGTTTTATGCCGAGCATTGCGGTTGATGGGCAGGGAAACATGGCAATCAATTATTCGGTTTCGGCTAGCACCATGAATCCGGCGATCCGTTATGCCGGTCGTTTGGCCGGGGACACGGCAAATACCCTGGCTCAGGGTGAAACCGATCTGATTCAGGGCGGGGGACATCAAACGCATTCCAGCGGCCGCTGGGGCGATTACAGCATGATCAGCGTTGATCCTGCGGACAATCTAACCTTTTGGCTAACGAATGAATATTATGCTTCAACTTCGTCCAGTAATTGGCGAACGAGGGTTGGCAGTTTCAAATTCGGTCCCGGTGGCCCAACCCCAACGCCCACCCCGAGCCCGACGGCAACACCAACCCCAACGCCCGGCGCCAGTGTTGTGCTGAACTCCCTCGGTGCCGCGGCTTGCCAGAACTTCAACGGATTGTCCAACAGCAACGCATCGAGTACAACGCCTGCCGGCTGGACCTTTAGCGAAGCTGATAATAATGCCGACACGACTTATGCGGTTGGAACCGGCTCGAGTGGCACCGGCGATACCTACAGTTTTGGAGCGGCCAGCTCGTCAGACCGCGCATTCGGGGGAGTGCAAAGTGGCAGTCTGGTACCAACCATCGGCGCTGCATTCACCAATAACACCGGTCAGACAATCACGTCCGCTCTGGTCAGTTACACCGGTGAACAATGGCGAATCGGTGCGCTGGGTCGAACCGACAGACTCGACTTTCAGATAAGCACTAATGCCACCAGTCTAACAACCGGCACCTGGACCGACGTCAACGCCCTCGATTTCGTAGCGCCGGTGCAGACCGGTTCGGTCGGCGCGCTTGACGGAAATTCAGCGCCTAACCGAACTGCAATATCCAGCACCATCAACGGACTCGCCATACCCAACGGCGCCTCGTTCTGGATCCGATGGACTGATCTTAACGCGACTGGAGCCGACGATGGACTGGGGGTCGACGATTTCTGTCTAACTCCTAACGGGTCACCGCAGCCTCCTTCCATTACCAATGGACCGCCACCTTCGCCGGTCGTGGTTGGATCGCCTTACAGCTTTACTTACACCGCTTCGGGTAATCCGGCGCCGACGTTTAGCGTGACCGGCGGGGTACTGCCACCAGGGCTCATGCTTTCCTCCAGCGGGACGCTGTCCGGCACCGCCACTTCCGGTGGCACCGGGGTTTATGCGGATATTACGGTCACCGCGAGCAATGGAAATCTTCCCAACGCGACCCAGACGTTTTCCCTAACTACGGCGACCCGGGCCACGAACTATATTGCCAGCTTTGGTTTGTCCGGCAACGATGCCGTTCTCACGGTCGATTACGACAGCGATAGTCTGACCAATTTGATGGAATACGGGCTCGGCTTAAGTCCCACTGCGCCTGATTTGAGCGGCTTGCCGATGGTCATGTTAAAGAACTATTCGGGCACGCTTTATTTATCGATGACGTTCCATCGATCGTCGCTAGCCAGCGATCTCACCTATGTGGTGCGGTCATCCGGCGATCTTGTTTCCTGGACCGACCTGGCTTCGAGCAACGGTGGAGCAATGACTTCCGGCATCGGATTTGTTGAGGAAACCGGCTCTGCCCCAAATTACACCGTCGAAGTGCGCGACATTATTCCCTACGATCCAAACAACCCGAACAAGCGCTTCATGCGCTTGATAATAAGCACGCCGTAGCGCCGAGTTTCCATCCGACACATATTGGTCTTTCCCGATGAAGTATCACTGGAAAGATGCAGGTGAAGAATGGTCTGAGCGTTGGGGTACGTCGCAAGCGCAATGGTCGGAAACGATTTTGCCTCGCATCAGGCATTGCCTACCCGCGTCAACGATTCTGGAGATTGGACCGGGTTACGGTCGGTGGACTGAATACCTGAAGGATTACTGCGAACGGCTTATCGTGGTTGATCGAGCGGGGGAGTGCATCGATGCGTGTCGCACCCGATTCGCAGCTGATCCGCGCATAACGGGTTACGTGAACAAAGGCGGCTCACTGGATATGGTTCCCGATGCGTCGGTCGATTTCATTTTCAGTTTCGACGTGTTCGTTCACATCAAACGGGATGTGGTCGAAACATATCTGCAGGAATTCTCGCGCACCCTGAAGGTCGGAGGTCGTGGTTTTATCCATCATTCCAATCTCGCGGCCTACGCCAGTTCGCCTCGGCACAAACTTCCCGGGTTGATGAAGAAGGTCTTAACCAAATGGCACCTGCTTGATGATGATCATCATCGGATCCCAACGATGTCGGCCGAATTATTTCGCCAGTTGTGCGAAAAAAACGGCCTGCGGTGTGTGCGTCAGGAGCTGATCAACTGGCGGGGACGCCGGTTGATCGATTGTTTGTCGTGGATCGAAAAGCCGGCGGATGCGGCAGCGCATAAGACGACGGAGATCGTTCGGAATCCGAATTTTATGCGCGAAGCTGAGGCGGTTAGGCGGAAAAGTGGGGCAAGTTTCTAACTTGCCCATTGGGTTTAGATGGCAAGTTGGAAATTTGGAAACTTGCCCCACCATCTACTCTGTCCGCAACGCTACCATCGGATTCACCCGGGTCGCGCGCCTGGCCGGAATCCAGGTTGCGATTAGAACCGCGACCGCCAGCAACATCGGAGCGGTGGAGAATGCGACCGGATCCATGGCGCCGACACCGTAAAGAATCCCACTAAGGACCTTGCCGGTTGCCATGGCCAACAATAAGCCCAGCGCTACCCCGGAAATGAGCATCACCGAACCTTCTCGCATGATCATGCGCAGAACGGCGCTGGGTTCCGCGCCCAAAGCCATGCGAATCCCAATCTCGCGGGTGCGACGCGCCACCGAATAGGCTTTGATTCCATAGAGGCCGATGATGGCGAGGATCAATGCCAACCCGCCAAAGATCGAGAACATCGCCGCGCCGGCGCGCACTACCCAAAGTTGGAGATTCGCGTCCAGATGTTGGTGGAACGTCTTGACCGAAATCAGCGGAATCGAGGCGTCCACGTCACGCACGGTGCGGCGCAGCAAATTCGCGGTTGCGGCCTCGGAGCCCTTCGGGATCGAGTGAAACCTAACGAAAAACGAAACGTTGCTTTGAAATCCTCGGGCGAAAGGCATGTAGATCGCCGCCGGCCGCTCTTTCTCAAATAGTGCCTGTCGCGTCGCCGGAACGATTCCCACGATCTCGATTGACTCGTCCGGTTTCACTTCGCCGCTGAGATCGGCGTTCATTCCCATGGTGTTGCCGCCGCCGCTTTTGGCCGTCGGCGCGTTATCGGCCGCAAATTGGATGCGCTGGCCCAGGGCATCGCCATCCGGCCACAGCTGCTTGGCTAATGCCTCGTTGATGATCGCCACCGCGGGTGAATTCGGCTGGGTCGTCTCCGATTCGTTGAAGGCGCGACCGCGTATCACCGGTAGACCCACGGTGGTGAAATAATCGGCGCCGACACTGTTATAGGCGGCGCGAAAGGCGAGGCCTTCCGCGGCGGTAGCTGGCTTGTCGTCCGGTCCGGGCCGGACGCCGGCACGTTGCACCTTTTTGCCTAACGTAATCATTCCAAATGGAACAGTGGCGCTGATACTGGAATGCTCGACATTCGGCAGCGCGGCGAAGCGTTCTCCCAGGACGCGATACAAGTCGCGGGCGCGCGTCGGATCATAACCAGCCAGGCTTGCGTCCGTTTCGACAATGAAACTGGCTCCCGGTTTCAATCCGGTATCCACCGAAGCGGCTTCGTTGGCGCCGCGAATGAATAGCGCGGCGGCAGTGAGCAACATTAATGAGAACGCGATTTGCATAACCACCAACGGGTGCCGGGGAAGAAATCTCCAGCGGCGGCTGGTCACGTCTTCACCGGCGTGCTGTTTCAGTTCCTCCACCACGGCGGCACGGGAAAGTTTCAGGGCCGGTCCCAGCGCGAATGCCAGAGTGCCTAACAAGCAGAATCCGAAGGTGGCCAGGAGAATTTCCGGGTTGGGACCGCTGCGCCAGACAATATCGAGCGGCATCAATTTTCGCATGGAGCCCACCAGCAGATCGGTCGACCACAGCCCCAACACCAGCCCGGCCGCTCCGCCCAAAAGGGCCAGAAGAAATCCTTCGACCAGCAGTTGCCGCACAATTCTTTGACGGCTACCGCCCAGAGCCACTCGGATTGCGATCTCTTTGCGACGTGCGGTTCCCCGGGCCAGCAGCATGTTAGCCAGATTCAGACACGCTACCAACAGCACTACCACGGCCATGCCTAACAACAGCGGAACGATCTGAGCCAGTTCGCCGTCATCGGCTGGTGAATCGCTGACACTGGAGCGCGACACCGTGCCGACATGGAATGTCTGATCCTTTTGCTCGACCGGAAACGCCTTCTCCAGGTTATCGGCCAGACCTTTAAGGCCAGGTTCCACCGTCTTTACGGTCAGGCCGGGTTTCATTCGTCCAAAAATGAGCAGGTGTTGTCCGGTACGCTCGCCAAACGCGCCCTTCTGCTCGTCCGATTGAAAATCATTCGTGACCTGATCGTAAACGCCGAGCGGCAGCCAAACCTCGGGAGAAAAGATCTGCATGGTTCCACTGAATCCACGAGGCGTGACGCCAACGATGGTGAATTGTTTTCCGTTGATCAGTAATTGTGATCCGATTAATGACGGATCGAGGTTGTGGCGCTGCCAGTAGGAGTAACTAACGATAACAACGGGAATATTTCGGCCGGGAGTTTCCTCTTCCGGTAGAAATGCCCGGCCGCGAGCGAGCGACACACCCAGCACCGAGAAATAATTGGAGCTAACGATGGTCGCGAATGCGCGGCGCGTTTCACCGGGCTTGCCCAGACCGACCAGCGACATGTTAAACGCCATGGTGCCGGCAAATACCGTGTTTTGGTCGCAAACATCGCGATAAGTCGGATAGGAGAACATCCGGTAACTTTTTGGATTCTTTTTGTTCTGCGAATACACCTGGACCATTTCGTTAGGCCGGGCATAGGCCGGAGGAGTGAAGAACAGAGTGTGAACCAGACTGAACACCGCGGTATTGGCGCCGATCCCCAGAGCGAGTACGACGATGGCGGTAAGAGTGAAGCCCGGTGCTTTGAACAGCTGTCGGACCGCGAATTTAAAATCGTGAATCATGGCGACAAAGTGGCGAGGAGTGAGAGGCGAAAACTATTCGGTCCGAAGGGCGGTGAGCGGATTTATCCGGGTGGCGCGTCGCGCCGGAAGAAAACAGGCCAGCAGAGCCGCTGCGGCAAGCATGATGGCGGATAGCGAGAGCGCCAGCGGGTCGGTCGGGCTGACCCCATACAGAATTTTGGCGAGGACGCGCCCCGCGGCTAACGAAAGCAGAAGACCGACGAAAAC
>DATFCK010000448.1:0-13732 GCA_035253185.1 Chthoniobacterales bacterium
ACGGAAATTTGAAGTTTGGAGCTTTCCCGGCCGCCGGAGACGGCCTCGCCGACCCCAGACGGCTTCTGCCAGCCGGTGTCATCGACCCCCCGGCTACAACTGCCTCCCTACTTTCGGGTCGTTCGAAAAACGTAATCCCACAGCGGCGAACTCACTCCGTATCCGGCGTGGTCATCCTGATAATGGTGACGCAAGTGGTATTGCTTCAGCCAGCGCCAAATCCCGCGCTTCATTTGAAAATGATGCGTCGCGTAATGGATGGTATCGTAGCAGACGTAGCCGAATCCAAAACCGGCCAGCGCGGCCGGCGCGAACCGGCCCAGGGTTAACCAAAAGACTGCATAAAATAAAACCGCCAGGGGAATGCTGATCACCGGCGGCATAACGAGCCGCGTAGCATCGTTAGGGTAATCGTGATGCACACCATGCATGATGAAATGGAGCATCTTCCCCCAGCGAGTCTTCGGTTGGTAATGAAATACATACCGATGAATGATGTATTCGAGCAGGGTCCAGCTGAGCACGCCCAGTACGAAAAACGCCAGCACGGCCAGGACCGACAGTTGTTTGTGCACGAACGCAAGGTAAAGCATCAGCAAAATCACCGGCCCGTAAAGAATCGCCGGCGTGGCCGGATGCACATGAGAGAAAAACTCCATGAAGTTGCTTTGGAACATCCGGACAGTCTCGTTCTTATTGGAGACGTAAAGCTTGTCGCTCATGACGCTTTGATAGCTTCTGGTTCACAATAAAGCGGCGCGTCGGCCACGGTCGTGGCATCGGCGGCTGACCGCTGCGACAGCGAAGGTGCGCCGCTCACCGAGCTTCGGCAAGGAACTTCCGTTGTTAGGGCGTCTGCTGGCAGTTCCTTACCGCGTTCGATCCGCGAGAACAACGTGTAACGCTTGTCGAAAATAAACTGGAACAATAGACCGGTCCATGACGGGTGAAATTTGAGATTGTCGTAAAATTCCGGCGCCATCGCTTTCAGCTTCGGCAAATTGTTCCACGGAATTGACGGGAGATCGTGGTGCTCATTGTGATAACCCATATTCAGGCACACCCGGTTGATCGGGCCGTAGTAACTGTATGTCTCCTGGTCAGGGTCGTTAGTGTAATGTTCCTGAATCCAGCGTGCCCCCACCGGATGTAAACCGATGGAAAAGAAAGAAGACAAGGCGAGATAAAGAAATCCAGCCCAACCAAAAAAATAAATAACGGCTACGTCGTAGATGGCAGCGCAAATTAGATTCAGCACGAACCAGCGGTCCCGCATCGTAATCGCTTTCAGCCGCGGCGGCCGGGTTAACTGAAACACCGGAAAGAACATTAACCACAGCGCCTTGCGGTACCATTTGTTTCCGACCAAACGTGCTTCCCACAGATTGGCCAGGTCGGCGTCGTGCTCGTAGTCGCCCTGATGGCTGTGATGTTTCAGGTGATAGACGCGAAATCCCATTGCGCCGGCAGTAAGATTGGGGAGATCGGCCAGGATCGCGATCAGGATGTTCCAGGTCTTGCGACGCAGAATAAGATTATGCGTCGCGTCATGTATGATCACGTAGTTAGCGTGATTGGCGAATGCGCCTCCGAAATACGCCACCAACAGACTCAGCCACCAATAATCGAATCCGAGTTTGCCAAACCACCACGCTAACGCGGTTTGGGTCACCACGATGGCCAGCGCGATCACCGCGGTCCAGGGATTACGGACCATCAACTGGCGGACCTCCGGGTGGGCTTTCACAATCGCCCGGGCGCGCCCCACATGTGGATGCTCAAGCTCGGATTGAAGGAATGCAGCGCGCACGGGATGAATCTACTACCATAAATTTAGCCTCTGCACCGGTCTTTTTCGCAGAGCAATACCCGGCCGGGCGGCGTCTATCTCGCGAACAGCGGGCAATTTAAGTCACGTTACAAGCTGAACCGCCGCGGAGACCAATTTTCCAGTGCTCAACAAATTCCAGCTAACCGGCAACCGGACACCTGCGCTGGCCCGAACCAATGTTTTCCATGTCCACTCGGATGGCTACGGCTAACGAAAATCCAGGTATCGGACAGGCTGCCGCGGCCGGGGAAGCCGCCGCCGCCGCGTTCGTAGCCAAATTTACCCGTCATCATCAACAGTGTATTTCGTTGGCCAAACATTTTACCGAAACTGGTTCGGACTTGAAAGATTCGGCCGCGCTTTCTCAACTTTGCCGGGCGTCGCAGGAAATGTTGGAACAGGCGAAAGAAGCACAAACATTGACCGAAATTTACCTGGCACTGGACGAATCGCATCGGGACGTTATCCGGCCCATCATTATAGAGCGGTTCAAACACATATCGAAGCTGGCGAAGACTTCGTGGGGCCGCTTTTGTGATTCGGTGAAGCTGGTTCAGGTAAGCCGGCCGGCGATTGCGAAGGCGCAGCGTGACTTCGGGCCTCACGCCCGGGAATTTCAAGACGCTTTGCGCGCTTTCATCGCGCTCAGCACCGAAGCGGGCTGAATTTTTATTCGACTCCTAACCGGAGTTATGGTGCGGCTCGGTGCCGGCGCCAGACCAACAACAAAGCGCCGGCGCCAAACAGCAGGATCGTAGCCGGCTCCGGGACCGGCGTCCCGGTAAAGGACAGGCTGGCATTCAACGGGGTCGAATGGTCGAACTCAGTATTGGGAATCTGGAAGCCGTTGGAGTTGGCGACGCCGGTGGAATCAAACACCGTCGCGCTGATAAATCCGTCCTGCAGCGCGCCTAACAAAGCCGCCGAGTTCGACGGGGCTCCGGTGAACGTCACGGTAACGAAATCACCGGAATCGAGCGGACTTTCGAAACTGGTGAAACCGTTCAGCAGGAAATTAGTTCCCGGATCGATACCATCGAGCCGTAAACTCAGGGAATTCACATCAAAATCGTCGTCGCCATGAGGATTTCCATCGGGCGGATATGGTGTGTCATTGATACCGTTAGGCCCGAAACCGGTATCGCCATCGATCATGGTAAAGGTTAGCGAGATCGAATCGATGCTAAGCAGTTGTGGCTGGGAGCTGAAATCGAACGGCGCTGCCGTGATCGGCGCGGATTGGCCGGCACCGGTGCCACCGTTGAAATTACTCTGCAGCTGCGTGCTGGTGATGGTTGTCTGCGCCAGGGATACCTGCGCCGTCAGCAACGCGGCAAAGAGACCCGCCAGAACTTTCATTCGCGTCACGCCTGGCCTAAAGATTTCGGCGAAGCCGGCGGACCTGCGGCGCGAGCAGGAGCAGCAGACCGCCGCAAATGAGCGCGGTCGTGGCTGGCTCCGGGACGCCGACTACCAGCGTGGTCGGCGCGTTAAGCGCGTCGTTACCCACAAACAATTCGTTGGGAAAGATCGCGTCGTTGACGTTATCGGTGATGATTTTTCCGATGAGATGACCGTCGTTCTGCAACGCGGCCAGAATTGTCGGCCCGGCGGCTCCGGGATTGCCACTAATGGTGAGCGTGTCCTCCAGACCATTGCCGCGGAAACCGTTCAAAGCGATCCCGGTGTTGATGTCGTCGAGCGAAAGAAAAAGATGATTAAAATCGAAATCGCCGCTGGCGGAATTTCCGTCCTGCAACGTCAGCGTGACCTGGATGAAGGTAATTTGGCTTAACGACTGATAATTCGTGCTGGTGAAATCCCAGCCGGCCGGAACCGTTAACTCGGCCGGATTGCTCGGGGTCAGGAGCTGATTCTGACCATCGCCCGGCGTAGCGGCGCCATTCATTTCGGCGACGGTCGAAGTGACGGTCTGCGCGTTACATGGGAACGCGAGGATCGCGGCCAGCGTCAGAATGAAGAGGTGAAGGCAGCGCACGGGAGAGTTCATATTAGCTTTATCAGAACAAAAATTACAACCAGTCTGATAATTTCAGTTTTGTAATGGTAGTTCAGGGGGTCTCTTTTACTTCGGATGCCGGGTCATGACTGGCTCCCCCGGCCGTCTCAAAAATCCGCGGTTTAATCCTGTTCGCCTTCCCATGGACGACTGTTTCGCACCAGAAAGAGTTTGATTACCCCGGCTTTGCCGTTGTGACCGGTCGCCACCACTCGCATGGGTTTGCGCCGTGGGCGGAGGACATCCCAAACGACGGTTGTCTCATTGTGGATCGGCGCCTTGGCTACCTCGCCGATTGTCTCGAAAGCTGCCTCCCGACCGGGCCGAAGAAACGCGGTGATTTGCTCAATCCGCCCCTCCTTGTTCGCCTTAATGTAAATCGATGCGTAGTCGGTTTCTTTAAGCTGCCACAGCATCTTTTGCTCAATGGACCTGCCTTCGCGTTCATATCGTTTTGTCGCCGGCTTTTCCGGATCGCCGAGTCGATCGAGTTTAGCGATGGCGGCCTGGAGGTCAGAACCGAGTTCGACCCCAAGGATTCCCGTCACTACTTTGACCGATTTCGCGGCGGCACGCCTCTCTTTGAGTGATGAACCGGGGGTCTTACTTGGTTCCAACGGTTTAGCGTCCTGGTCAGGGACTGCCCAAACTGATCCGGACATCAAACCAATAGCAGCCAGCAGCATTCTGAGCGTCAACGCGCCAACGTTCTTTGGTAGCGGCCGTCTATTGCCGTCGCTCGAATTTCTTTCGGTTGAAGAACTGCGGCGGTCACAAACCGCCGCTCCCGAACACTGGCTGCGAACTGCGAGCACGAAGCTGGATTAAAACGGATTAGTTAGGGCAAGTTCCGTTCCGCCTCTGGTCGCGTCGTGGACGCCGCCAACGATGGCTTCCTCGGCTTCTCCGCGCAGACCGCAGAGCACGGTGCCCAGCGCAATGGGCGGATGAGAGCCGGCCAGACCGGCGAGGTAGCTATTCAGTTTCGAAGCCGAAATTCTCACGCTGATGGTTTTGTCCTGCTGATTGACGAAGGAACGATCCGCTGTGCCCCGCTGAGTGCGGGTGAGACCTCCATCGCTATCCCGGACGACTGTTCCCCAGGTGGTGGTTCGGGTGCCGTCCTCCGCTGTGGCCACCTGCACATAAAACTGATCGCCCCGGTCGGATAACCCTCTGGAATATTGGTTGCCCGTCGGGCCGATGATTCCGGTATCTGGCGCGTTGGCGGTAAAATACATCCGCCACGCACCGTCGTTAGGTATGGTGGAGAGGTCAGACACTTTCATGGTGGCAGTGATTACCGGTCCACTGTTTGAATCCTGCCATTCGTATTTGATGGAGATGATGTCGAACGGACTATTGGCAGGAGTGACTGCCACCAGGCCGACATCCTGGTCCTGGGCAAAATCTGTGACCTGTTCGCCGTTAGGCCCAGGCTGCATGGGCTGGGGAATACGGCCTCCCGGGGGAGCAGTCGTGCCCGGCGCCGGGAACGGATTCGCGGGCAGGCCGGAACCCTCGGCCGGCGCTGGCACCGTGATGCCGCTCCCCAGAATGGACGGCCCGCTGATTTGTCGCGCCACATAGGTGTGACCCGCAAAATCGTTATGATCGTCGGTATACCCAATCACCGCCGCTCCCAACGGATCGAAAGTAATCTGAAAGTAATCGATCAAATTGCGGTTGGCATCGCCCAACAACCCGCCCATCGAGATATTGGACCCGTGGATGAAATGATCACTCACCTGCGCGATCTGGAATGTCGGCGTGTTGCTGGTGGCGTCATAGGTGATGGCATAGAACACCTTCCAATTGGAAGAATTGTTGTTCGTTTGGGTCGAACTCGCGTACCAGCAGACGCCCACTGTTCCCGGCACCGGCCCGGTTTCCAGCCATGGAAACACATTGACGTTGGTATCGGCGAAAGCCGGATCGTTAACCGTGACCCGCGTGCTCCAGGTCGCCCCCTGATCAGACGAGTGAGCGAGATAAATGTCGGAACCGTCCGAATAGGCCACATATACAATTCCGGGGCCGGTCAGGTTGCCGCTTCCGTCACGCGGCCCATCCGCCACCTTCATCGCAAAGAACAGGTTGTTGTGGTTAACGGCTTCGTTCACCGCTTGGACAGTCGTGTAAACCTGCGGCGGGTCGTTAACCGTAAATGGCAAAGTGTTAGCCGACGGTTTGCCGGTGGCCACTTTGCCGTCGCTACTGCTGATATAAACGTTGCCGTTGAATTGATCGACATCCACCGTCCCGGTCTGCTGCAAAGCTCCGACCGGCACTGCCGCGCCATAATTCAATCCGCCATTCTCCGACCGTTGAATGAACACCAGCGAGTTTTCGAACTTGCGGTATTCCAGGTAGACCTGGTTGTTGCCCTTGAATTCCATCCACTGCCGGTCGTTAACCGGAATTCCTCCGCCCGCGTTGCCGACCGGGTTGAACTGGAACGTGGCGCCCCGATCGAGCGAGCGTCCGTAGGTTACGCTTGCCGCCAGCAGACTGGAATATGCCAGCGACGGAAACGGATCGCCCAATACGGCGTCGGGGCCGGTATAATTGCCGAAGCCCACTGCCAGATCGATGTCGCCTCCGCCAAATCCGCCCTGGGCAGCATCAAAAGGAGCCAATGGGTTTGCGGTAGCTGAATCCGGCTGACCACGATAGATCGGCACTCGCATTAACGGATCGTAGTTTGGGTTGGCGGCTGTCACCGCGCTCGGTGCCGACGGGGATGAGAGCCCCGTCTTTCGGTCCTTTTTGAAACCCGTGCGCTTCGAAGTAATCGCCGCCGTCCCTGTTGCCGGCAACGTAGGCCGGAGATCGAAATACCAAAGATCGACTCCGGCCGGAACACCCCGAATGCCGCCGATATAATAGTTGCCGAAAACGTCGAGGCGGCTGCTCGGTTCCCCATCCTGAGCGGAGGTGCTGGCTTTAACCGGCGTGTTAGGCGCGAAGGTAATTCCTCCGTGGACGTAATTCGCCGCCCGCGGGGGGCCGATGTCTACAACTGAAATTTCTCCATGGGGCTGATCGACTCCCGGAGTGTTAGCGAAGTAATTCACAACGATTTCATATTTCCCGGTGCCGAGCGCACTGGGGTTGATGGACGCGATTTCCTCGGTGGTCGGGAATCCGCTTCCCGAACTGCCGGCCGGCGCGCCGTCGCTCTGCTTGGCGATGCCAAGATCGTAGTCGTTGCTTGGGCTGGTCCAGCTGACCCGGACTTTGACCAACTTGTTAGTCCAATCGCCGGGCAAAACATCCAGCACAAACACATCATCAACCACCGTGCCAGTGCCGATGGCGGTGCCGTTGTAATTTATGGGCGGATCGTTAGGCCCAATTGATCCGGTCGCCGGATTGGCGGCGTCAGCGGCGAGTGGACGGGCGACGATTCCGATTGCGGATACGATTACCGCTAAATGACGAGCGAGAGATGTTTTCATGATCTTACCAATGATTAAGAGGGTCCGGTTCGGCGGCCGGAGACACTCCGGTTGCGTGGTATTCTGCGTAAATAGGAATCGAATAGCCGTCGGTGGACGGCTGTATTCGTGCGGCTGGGAAAACGCTTCCCCCGGGGCAGCGCTCACGAGATTGAAGATTAGTGGTCTGCAAGCGCGCCGCGGAAAAACATTACAATTTTGAAATAACGGCCCGATCCGGTGACGCTATTGACCGGTCGGAAAAATCCGCCTAACGGAAATCGAAACGCAACCAACCGATTCCATGGTTGAACGGTTTCTGCCGGTCACTATCCCGAAAGTCTCTTATTTCGAATGCGCCTCAAGCTGCCCGCAATGGAAGCCACTGCCTTCGGCCCACCTCCTGCTCACTTTGGAGTATGAGCGACTCTTTGCGGATCCTGGTGGTTGAGGACGAAAAGGCCGTTGGCCACATGATTGCGATGGTGTTGGGAGGTCCTACATCCGCGGTGACCAGGGCCAGGAATGGCTGGGAGGCACTGATTAGGATCGGCGCTGCCGCCCGCCCGTTCGACATAGTCATCACTGACCATCGTATGCCCCGCATGACCGGCCTCGATTTGGTGCGGCGCCTAAGGGCGAAAAACTTTGGCGGTAAGATCTTCGTTCTCTCCGCCTATCTCTCGGACGAGATTATTGCCGAATACCAGGAGCTGCAGGTGGATATGATGATGACCAAGCCGTTTGATTTCGACGAATTACAGGAGGCAATGGCTTTTCTTAACAAAAAACCCTCAGTGCTCGCCACTGCCGACGTTGGTGAACCGTAGCCGGCCAGCCAGGCGGACCACGCAAAAGAATCGACCCTAACGGGATTCGAACCCGTGTTACCGCCGTGAAAGGGCGGTGTCCTAGGCCACTGGACGATAGGGTCAAAAAAGCCCGCCAATATCGGAATTGACGGCTAAGGGCGCAAGGTAAAACGGGCGCATCCTGCAGGCAGGTCGAACCGCTCGAGTCCATACCGGGCAATCGCGGGAACCAAACCATCCGCGCCCGACATCACACGATCGAAATACCGGTTTCCCAGGGTTTGGGCTCGACGCCGCCCCGTTGAACGGTTACAACATCGCAGGCGCTGGAACGGGACCCGCCGACATCACCATGGGGATACAATGATGCGACAATTCATTTTGCTTTCGTCGTTTAGGATTGCCGCTGCGCACTTCGCCGCCGCCTTCTGGCAGGCAGGCAGCGAGATTGTGCTCGGTGCTGAACCCGCGCTCCTCCTGAAAAATCAGACTAACCCGCGGTATTTTAGCGATGGAACCAAGGCAGTTTATTTAACCGGTCAACACATCCCGACGAACTTCAACGACTGGGCGGGCTGTCCCATCATCGATTTCGCGGCGTTCACCGACAACATGGTGGCCAAAAATCATAACTTTCTGCGTCTATGGGCTCTCGACGCTCCATTCGTTTATCACCTCGACGGCACCGGCGGTGCGGTGACACCGACTCCGTTCTTGCGAACCGGGCCTGGTTTCGCTGCCGACGGCTTGCCTAAATTCGACCTGAGCCAGCTTAACCAGGATTACTTCGATCGCTTGCAGGCGCGGGTAAAAGAGGCAGGCGATAAGGGCATTTATGTCAGCGTCATGTTGACCGCCGGAATCTTTGTTGAAAACGCCAACAATTTTTCCTACTCGATGTACAACCCGGCTAACAACATCCATAGCGCTTTAGCGTCGTTAACCAATTTAGCGCAATACACCCTCACCAACTCGGCATGGGTGGCGTACATGGATGCGTATGTCGACAAAGTGGTGGATACCTTGCAAAAATCGAACAACATCCTTTACGAAGTTTCCAACGAGGCCCAACTGAACACCAGCGAGTGGCAGGATCATGTCATGCAACGGATCCGCCTCCGTGAATTTCGCCATAAATCAAAGCGGCATTTTGTTGGCAAAACCGCCTACGGCTTTAATGCCTCTGATTCGGCTATCAACACCGATTTGTTGGCGGGAAGTGCCGACTGGGTATCTCTCGCGGGCCGTACCGGCGCGACTTACACTACTGCCGTCGCTAATGCCCCGGCGACCAAAGTAAGCATTCTCGACACCGACCACATTTGGGGCTTCACCATTCCGGCAGCGGCGCGTGTTCCGTGGGTTTGGAAATCATTTACCCGGGGGCACAATCCCATCTACATAACTCCCCAGACGGGTTATGCGGGTGGATTTTCTCATTACCCTGAGATCGAGAATGCGCTTGGGCATGCGAAACGACTGGCGGATCGCACTGACCTTTCCTATCTGGTTCCCTCTAATGACCTGGCTTCGACCGGTTATTGCCTCGCCTCTCCAAATATCGAGTATGTCGTTTACCAGCCAAACAACAGCACTTTTACGGTCACGCTTCCGGCGCGGAACTTTGACTACGAATGGATAAATCCCAACACCGGTGTGACAACGGAGCAGGGAACTTTCCGCGCAACGTCAGGCAACCGAACTTTCACGCTGCCCAGCGGCCATTCCAGCGGGGTCTTGTACCTGAAGCTTGCGCGGCCGCGCATAACCGGTATCGAGTTGAACGGCCAGCAAATGCTTTTGCAAGCGTTAGGCGATCCACACACAACCTACCGTCTTGAAACTTCGACGAGCGTTCGTGGTTCCTTTGACACAGAATCATCGGTGACCTCGGACGCTTCCGGCGCTTTTACTCACGATCATACCAGCGAAGAGACGACACAGCGAAGGTTTTACCGGATTGCCTTTCCGTAAATGGATCGCTGCTCTGCGGCGGCTGCTATTGTTTTTTCAGATCAAGAAACAGCGACGCAGTCCGCGAGGTTGCACCGCGATGCGCGTCTACGATTTTCCGGGCATTTTCCACCAGTTCCCGTGATCGCGCCTCATCCCGAAGAAGGTGTTGAACCGTTTGTTCCAGGGACGTCTCGTCGCTGACCTGCACCGCGCCCCCACTGGTCACGAGTTCCCGCGCGAGAGTGGCGAAATTTTCCATGTGGGAGCCGAAAATCACCGGTTTGCCTGCCTCGATCGGTTCCACCGGATTTTGCCCACCAAACGCAGTCAGGCTCTTGCCAACAAACACAACTGAGGCTGCGGCGTACCAGCGGCGGAGTTCGCCGGTTTTGTCTAAAATCAAACAATCAACCGTCTGGTTCGGACCTCCAGCCAGCTCGCTGCAAAGCTTTGCGCCTAACGAGAGCTTTTCGACCTGTTTCCTTACCTCGGCGGCGCGCTCGACATGACGGGGGGCCAGAAATAACAGCAACTGCGGGAACTCTTTTCGCAGGCGCAAGAAAATCCGGGCCAGAATCTCTTCTTCGCCACGATGGGTGCTACCGCCGAACAGTACCGGCCAACTCGAATCGAACCCAGGATGTAACGACAATTTGCCAACCGGCTTGTCCGGAACTCGGTCATGGCCAGGATCGAATTTAACGCTTCCGGTATGCCGGATCCGGTGCCGGCTGACGCCTAACCGCTCCCAACGCTCCACATCGCCGGGCTCGGGAACGCATACGATGTCGAGCTGGCGAAAAAGCGGGGCCACGAACCGTTTGAATTTGGTGAATCGCCGCTCTGACCGCGGAGATAATCGCGCGTTCACCAACGCCAAGGGGATTTTTCGACCGGAAGCCTGGGCGACGAAATTGGGCCAGACCTCGGCTTCAACCAGTGCGATCCGACGGGGGCGGATGGCGTTGAACGCGCTATGGGTGACCGGCCAGAAATCGAGCGGTGAATACATCACTTCCATTTGGGGAGGAGCGTTCTTCTCCGCAAAAGCGAAGCCGGTGGTCGTAGTCGTCGTTAGGGCAAATCTGGCATCCGGATTGATGTCGACAATGGTCCGGGCCAGTTTCAACGCGATCGCGACTTCGCCCACACTGACCGCATGTAGCCAGATATTTTGCGATGAATTGAGCCGGCTTCGAACCTCGGCGCCGTAAATACCAAACCGCTGGCCGAACTTCCGGCGGTAACCGCCGCGCCGAAACATTTTGACCAGATATCGCGGCAGGAACACCAGCAATCCGATCGGCCACACCAGATTGTAGAGGAAGCGCATCATGCCGATTTTCGATCCTCGATTTTCGATTTTTGATCAGCCGATAGAATCAGCACCTCGGTCGCTCCATAGGTCTTTTGCCGGACCAGATTCCAAAGCGGCATGGCCGGAACGGCTTCCTCCGGACGTTTTTCCAGAATGAAAAGGCCGTCGTCGGCCAAAAGGTTTGCCAGCGATTGGTTGGCCAGAAGTTTATCGGTAAATCGTTCCCCCGAGTCCATCGCCTGGTAAGGCGGATCGGCGAATATCAAATCAAACTGGCCTAACAAGTCTGTCCGCTGCAAAAAATCAAACACGTCCTGTTGCCGGATTTTAGCTTCGGCTTTCGCCTTCTTCAGATTCCGTTCAATGGTGGTGATCGCCTGTCTATCGTGATCGACCAACAGGCAGGCCGCCGCGCCGCGACTCAACGCTTCAATTCCCAGACCGCCGCTGCCGGCAAACAAATCGAGAACCCGCGCGCCAATCACTTTGTCGCCCAGGCTGGAAAAGATGGCCGCTTTCACCCGGTCCATGGTCGGGCGGACGCCGCGCTTGGGCACTTCAAGCTGGATCCCGCCGGCGGACCCCGCAATCACTCTCATGGAGGCGAATTCGCCGGCTCCGGCGAAACTTCCGGAATTGCGCCGGCCGGCGGCGGTGACCCTGGCGAATCTGAAGGTGCCGAGTCGCGGGCACGCTTGCGTTTCGGTTTGTCCGGTTTGCCACCGAGCAGGCCGCTTACGAAGTCTTTAAGATTCCGTCCGACGACCCGATCCACCAGGTTTGTCTTTGGACGCTCCACCGTTCCGCCGACGTCGAATTCTACCGCCGAATAACCGGGTTCATCGATGGGCTGAAAGTTGTTGCGAATGGGATTAAAAAGACGGTCCCTGATCTTGTCGTTGATCGCGAGCTGGGATTGCAATCGCATCCTTCCTTTGAAAGAAATTGTTCCAGTACTGGTAACGCGGATGTTAGGGGAACGCAGGACTAATCGGTCGATTGTGACAAGCCCCGGGTCGATGTGGTATTTGGCTTCCGCCTGTTGCAACTGAAGCTGAGTCAGCTCCTCAATTTGCAGAATCTGGCCGAGGGCAACCAGCAGGCTGTATTGCTGCAACTGTCCTTCCCGCAAATAAATCTCGCCCTTGCCGGTTAGGGCGGCGGCATCCGAGCTTTTCCCATCGGCATTGAAATTACCTTCCAGGCGTCCCCTAACGACACCTTTCGGACCGCCGGCTTCGGCCACAATCTGGTCCGCCTGCACCTCGCGAAAGATAACGCCTACCGAAAACGGAGAGTTGGCGGCTTGTGTTTGGAGGCTGAATTGCCCCTTGATCTGACCACTGCCACACTGCGCCGATATTTCCGGCAGGTTCAATTCTGCCGGACGATAATGCAGCGGCGACTTTAAATTCTGGAGAAAAAACCGGTCGCGCAAGGAGATCCTGGCCACCCCCACACTACCGCGCAGAGTATCGCCATTACGGACTGATGAACGGAAACGTACCCCGTCAAACAGGGCAACCGGCGCCCCGGCCTGGTCGAGAAAGCGGAAGCTACCGTCCGACACATTCAGTCGCCGCAGTTCCGGAACAAACATGCTCGAGGAGGTTGGCGGTCCGGTTTTTGTAACCTGGGCCGGAAGCTCTGCCGCCGGCGCCGGGGATGCGCTCGTTAGGTCTGGTCCTGGAGCCGGCGAACCCGCCGGTTCGGGCTGCGGCGCCGGCATTGCGGTGGCGACCTCGTTAGGCTCGGCGCCGGGCAGACGCCATTTACCACCTGCATCCTGCCCCCAAACGACGTTAGGCTCAAGCAACGAGACCTGCTTGATGATGAGGCGACGTGAGAACAGGGGGAGGATGCGCACGTGCAGGTGGAAGCTTCGCGCCTCCAGGAAATTCCCATTCAGAGTGCCGGACGCCTGTGGAATGGTAATGCCGCTAAGGGTGAGTCCGCTCCAAGGCGTGACGCTGACGCTGCGGATTTGGATCGGAGTTCCCAGACGCCGGCTAAGTTCCTGCTCAATCCTTGCTTGTGCCCCTTGTGATTGCACATACAGATTCATCACTATCAAGAGTGCGGCGGCGATTCCAATCACTGCTGCGCCAAACCACAATGCAACACGCCTGAGACGGCCCACGGCAGGACTTTACGCGGGCCCGGTTTTAAGAAAAGTGGCAACAACGACCGACACATTTGTAATTTTGAATCCCACGGCCCACAGTGATCGGGCCAAACGCCAGCAAGCGCGGGTCGAATCGCTGGCCGAGGGCTGTACGGTGCGCGCCAGCCATAGCGCCGCCGAAGCCGAAGTTCTCGCCCGCAACGCCGCGATGGAAGCTCTTCCGATCTTCG
>DATFCK010000449.1:0-8234 GCA_035253185.1 Chthoniobacterales bacterium
CTGCTCCACGATACAATCAGCGGCGCCGTCTTTTCCTCCGGCTGCGCTCCGGTGATCATCGGTTCCAGTTCCGGGTAAAGCTTAACGATCCGGGCCAGTAATGATCGTTTGGTCAATTCGTCGATCGCCGGTGTCAACAACAGCCGGCGCATCGCATCGCGAGCGATCCCGATCTCGGCGTTCTTGAACATGTCGGCAATCAATTCCCGATCGTCGATCAGCAAGTCGCGCAAACGGCCGCCCCGACTGATTTCGTTATGCTGCTCCCGCTCGATTGTACCGAGAATCGCGGTCATTAAATCCGGCGTGACTAGCTGCGGCCAGTGGCGCCGCTCCTTGCATAACCAGATCAGCATTTCGCTCGGAGCAGAATGTTCGCGAATGTTTCGATCCAAAAATTCGAGCAGCTCCGTTTGTCGTCCGCCTTCGCTAAACAGGCGCGCCACCTGCGGAATTACGCGTCCTTGTGTGCCCCGCATAAAATCCCAGGCGCGCAGAGTCCAACGTTCTCCGAGGGCAGCGGGCATCGCCTGCACCACTTTTCTCTCCTTTGCCGCCGGCAGCTTTGCCAGAATGTTGCCCAGACGCGGTTCCTCATCGGCTATCAACTTTGCCAGCGTGAGCGACAGATTCGTCGCTTTCAGGTCGGGCACGCGCTCAAGCAAATCGTCCCGGCCTAACACCAGCTCGAAGCTGAGCGCGGGATGCAGTTTTTGATTTCGCACCGCGGTTTGTTCGAGCGCGACAATAACCGGCTGCAACTGCGCGACCGGGTTTGGAAATTCAGTATAAAGCTTGATGATCTGCTCCATCGCCGCCGTTTGTTCCTTCGGTTGTCGCGCCCGACTGAATGCGCTCAGTAATTCGTCCGCCTGGGCCACCGGCGCCGCTCGTAATTCAACCGACTCATTCTTTTTCGCCGGTATGAAAAAGTGGCCATCCTTTTTCAGTGTTCGCTTGGCTCCTTCCCACCATCGTTTCCATTCGGCTTCGGTGAACAGGTCGCCGATCATCCATTCGCCGATTTGCTGAGGAGCGGCCTTTCCGCCAAGACTCTCCAGAATGTTTCTAACCACCACTGCCGGATCTTCTTTGGCCAACTTCTTTGTTCCTTCCGGATCGGTGGCCTTTCGGGCGAGGAAATGTTCCGGTGGAATTACCGTGAGCGTATCGGCCGCGTATTGCAGCTGCATCGAATGTCCCTTTTTGCCGGAAAAATCGATCACGATTTGGTTCAGCAGCAGGTTCCACTCAACGACTCGGCCGAAGCCCCAGCTTTTATGCAGGCAAAACGTGCCGGGCTTGAGTTGATCGAGTTGCTCGGCTGCTTTCGGCGTCAGTTTTCCGGCTTCGAGCAGCTTGCTTAATTCGGCATCCATCGGGGTGATAAGCTACGATGAACGGCGGCGTTCGCAAACCGGCTGAACGGCCGCCTCCCCTTGGATGTCGATAGTTATAGCAGCCTAATTGATACACAGGATATCGGACGCCGATTGCCAATCCCACAGGCGGAAGCTCCAAAACCCAAGCACCAATCACCAAGTAAACACCAAACTTCAAACCCCAAATGGCGGTTTGATCGTCTTGAAGCTTAGATATTGGAGCTTCCCTGGTGCTTGGAGGTTGGGATTTGGTGCTTCCGCCCGGAGGCCGGTTGCGCTTGCCGTTACATCTTCGCCATGAAACGGTAGCGCCCAGTGTCTACCAGTATCTGGTTCTGGATTGCATTCCACATCGGCGTTTTCATCGCGCTGATCGTCGATCTGGTGGAGTTCAAGCACCGCGACCGCGAGCTCAGCATGCGGGCGGCGACCCACCGCAGTATTTTGTGGGTAGCCCTGTCGCTCGCGTTTAACTGCGTGATTTGGTACGTCAAAGGCGCCGATCACGCGCTCGACTTTTTCACCGCTTACGTGATCGAGAAGTCACTGAGCGTGGACAATATTTTTGTCTTTGTCCTGATCTTCACGCACTTTCGCGTTTCCGGGAAAGCCCAGCATCGCGTTCTCGTTTGGGGAATTATCGGCGCCATGGTGATGCGCGGAGTCATGATCTGGCTCGGCGTCGCGCTCGTATCTTCATTTCACTGGATTCTCTACATCTTCGGGGTGTTCCTGATTTTCACCGGTCTCCGAATGTTCTTCGGAAAAGGGGTCGAAACTGATTTTGCCGATTCGTGGTGGATGAAGATGACCCAGCGGATGATTCCGGTTACCCGCGACTTTTACGGCGAACATTTCAAAGTAAAAATCGACGGCCGCTGGATGCTGACACCGCTCGCGCTGGTGCTGGTGGTGATTGATTTAATGGATCTGATTTTCGCAGTCGATTCGATCCCGGCGGTGTTCGCCATCACTCAAGACCAGTTTGTTGTTTATACCTCGAACATCTGCGCCATCCTCGGCCTCCGCGCCCTCTATTTCCTGCTGGCCAAATTAATGAACCGGTTTGTTTATTTGAAGGTTGGCCTCGCCTGCGTTCTGGTCTTTGTCGGGGTTAAAATGACCACCGCTGATTTTTTCCATTTACCCAACTGGCTATCGCTGCTGGTGATTGTCCTCATTCTTACTGTCACCATTAGCTGGTCGATGTGGAAAACGAAGAATCAGCCGGTGGAGGATCCCTTTAAAATGGAGAGTTGATTTCCGGCGGACGCATCTGTTTAATGCTGGGCGGAGGCCAATGCCATGAAGCGCTGTTTATTTGCTGCAATTATTTCCGCTGTGATTGCCACTGCCACCACGTTCGGCGATATCCACGATCCGCCCGGAAACGATTACGGGCCCACTCGTAAACTGGGTCGCGGTTTGTCGAACTTCTTCCTGGCGCCGGCCGAGATTTTCGTCAGCGTCAGCAGAGTCAACACCGTCGAAGGAAACGCCGCCGCGGCCGGATACGGCGTTGTTAGGGGATTTGGGCGTTCAGCTGCGCGTCACGGCGCCGGCCTGCTCGAGATTCTGACCTTCCCGTTTCCCCTCTGGCATGACGGATATTACCCGATGTTGCCGCTTGATGTTCATTACATTCATGCTGGTTACTCCGAGTTTCCGCCGGAATTGGGTAACGAATCGAAATATCCCTACGTTCGCGACTACTGAGGTCCTCGGGCCGGCGTGTCGGCCTATCGGGGTGTCAGCGTGTCAGCGTATCGCCGTTGTCAGGCTGCCGGCGCCGGCCGACCAATCGTAGAAGCGACGTCTCGCCGCTTTTTGTTTAAGGCACGCGACGTGACGTCGCGTCTACCTGATGCTGACACGCCTAAACCTTTCCCCTTCCGGTCGTTGACCTTAGGCACGGCTCGGGCTAAACATTAGTCCGCGCTCCGGCGGACGCGAAATGGATTTGCGACGGTTTTCAAGGCTGCCACTCATCGGTGCAATCGCCGTTGTCTATTTTTTGGCCGGTAAACTCGGCCTTCACCTCGCATTTGTTCATGCCAACGCCTCTCCGGTATGGCCAGCGACCGGGATCGCCCTGGCATCGATGCTGGTATTTGGCTATCGCGTTTGGCCGGGTATCTTTGTGGCTGCGTTTCTGGTCAACGCCACCACCGCCGGGAACATTTTCACCTCGTTAGGCATTGCCGCCGGTAATACACTGGAGGCCGTTTGCGGGGCATGGCTGGTTAACCGGTTTGCCGGCGGAACTTCGGCATTCGATCGCTATCAGCATGTGTTCAGGTTCGCCAGTGCCATTTTGTTCGGCACAATGGTTAGTCCATCGATCGGCGTTACCTGCCTGACCATGGCCGGGTTCGCGGCATGGGCAAACTATCCGGCGATTTGGGTGACCTGGTGGCTCGGCGATTTCAGCGGGGCAATCATCTTCACGCCAGTGCTCATGCTGTGGATGAGGAATCCGCGACGTCATCTCAACCCCGCGCGCGACCGGGAAGTAGCTATTCTGTTAGCGGTTCTTCTCTTCCTCAGCAGCGTAGTCTTTGGCGGATGGCTGGCGCTCAGCCGGTCGAACTACCCGGTGGCATTCCTTCTCGGTCCCATCATCGTCTGGACCGCCTTCCGCCTTTCCCAGCGAGAAACCGCTTCCGGAATTTTTTTGCTCACCGTAATTGCGATGTGGGGCACGCTGCGCGGTTTCGGACCGTTCGTGCGATCCACTCCTAACGAGGCCTTGCTGATTCTCCAAAGCTTCAATGTCGTCACCACCATCACCGCGCTCGCCCTGGCGGCGGGAATGGCGGAACGCCGCCGGGCCATGTCTTCGATCGAACAGCAGAAACTCGAAGTGGAAGCGGCCAACCGAACCAAGGACAATTTTCTGGCGATGTTATCGCACGAGTTGCGCACGCCGCTCACTCCGGTGATCGCGGCACTGGATGGTCTCGAATCCGCGGGACCGCAAACCGAAGAAACAAAATCGGCCGTAGCAATGATCCGCCGCAACGTCGAGCTGGAAAGCCAGCTCATCGACGATCTGCTCGACCTGACTCGAATCGCCCGCGATAAACTTCAACTGCACTTCGCGCCGATCGATGCGCATCAAGCGATCGCAAATGTGATTGAGATGTGCCGCAACGAAGCAGCGGTCGGCAAGCTCAGCGTCCACGCCAATCTGCGAGCCGGAGCGCATTTTATCAGCGCCGATGCCGCGAAATTTCAGCAGATCGTTTGGAACATTCTCAAGAACGCAATCAAGTTCACCAAGCCCGGTGGCGATATCAATGTTTCCACCATCAATCCAACACCGCAGGTGCTGGAAATCAGCGTCCGTGACAGCGGCATCGGCATGGAGCCGGACGTGATCAAAAGAATTTTCGATCCATTCGAACAGGGCGATCGATCATTTCAGACGCGCTTCGGCGGTCTTGGTCTGGGGTTAGCGATCTCGAAATCGCTCGCCGAAGCTCATAACGGCATCCTTGTTGCTCGAAGTGAAGGCCGCGATCAGGGCTCCACCTTCGTGCTGACAATGAACACAGTCTCGCCGACCTATCAATGGGCTGCGCCACAGCCGAGCGCGCCTCAGGCACAATCGCTTCGGATCTTGCTGGTGGACGATCATATCGACACCTGCACCGCCTTGGAGCGATTACTGGTTCGCCGAGGCCATCTGGTCGCGACCGCGCATGATATACGATCGGCCATGGAAACCGCGGCGCGCAGCCAGTTCGATCTTCTCATCAGTGATATCGCCCTGCCGGATGGTTCCGGCACCGAGCTGATCTCCTGTTTGCGCGCGCTCAAACCAATTCGTGGGATTGCAATCAGCGGATTTGGCATGAATGGCGACATCGAGAAGAGCCTCAAAGCCGGTTTCTCAGCCCATCTCGTTAAGCCAATCAAAGTGGAGAAATTGGAAGCAGCGATCGATCGGGTCATGGCGCAGTGATGTAGCGCCATGCCCCGCTTCACTACCCCAAAGCGCAAGCTTTAAACTCAGGGAATCACCAGGCTGCCAATGCCCAAGATTCCGGGCGCCGTTTCCTGACACCATAATATCGAACTTCTCTGCCGCTCGGATTTTGGCATTTGGTGCTTCCGCCGAAGAGCGGCATGGTGTTACCGCCTGTGAATCCGATGTTTATTTCGGTCACCGACACTTCTCGAAACCCGGCCCGCAGCGGTATCCAGACGGTTGTGCGCGGTCTGGTTGCGGGAATGACGCAGTTAGGCCGCGATTTTAAGCTGGTGACATGGTCACCAAAAAGAAGTGCCTTCACTCTGCTTCGCCCGGACCGGAGTAGACATGTCGGCCTTCGTCATCGACCGGATAACAGATGGCTTCCGTTATCCTGGTTAGTCTCATCTGAGCGCCGCCGAATTTTCTTGCGGGCCGGCGGACAAAATTATCGGGTCCCGATACATGATCATCCTGCTTACCGGAGAAATCTGCCTAACGGGTGGCTGCTTCTGCCGGAAGTCATCTATGGCGGGGAACTACGACACTCAATCGGCTATGCTCGCGACTCGGGGTTGCGGGTGGCCGCGATTTTACATGATGCCATTCCGGTTTCGCACCCCGATATGGTTGATGTAAAAGCGGCGGAGCAACATGCGGAGTACCTCCGGGCACTGAGCCAGTCGGACCTATTTTTTGCGACATCACGCCACGCAGCGCAAGGATATGGCGACCTGATCGAAAACAACTCGCGCGAAAAGGTCCCTCTCAGGGTGTGTGCGTTACCCGGTGAAATACTCGATAGCCCCCGACAAGTTACCTTGACCGATACCGGTCAGACCACCGTCTCCATTCTTTGCGTGTCGACTTTGGAGCCACGAAAAAATCATCAATTGCTTATCGAAGCATTTGAAGAGGTTCGCCGGTCCAAACCTGACCTGGATCTTTATTTAGACCTGGTTGGCGATGCTTATGCCGCTTCGCCGCAGATTGCTGCCAGCGTCGCCGACGCGGTAAAACGAAATCCACGTATCCGGTGGCACGGAAAAGTCGAAGCCGATGCGCTGCGTCAGTTCTATCGCCGCAGTAGTTTTACAGTTTATCCTTCCTTTCTCGAAGGCTTCGGCCTGCCCGTTTTGGAAAGTCTGTGGTTCGGCAAACCATGTATTTGCGCAAATTTCGGCGCCATGGGCGAAAATGCAGCCGGCGGAGGTTGCTTGCCCGTCGATGTGCGAAATGGACAGGCCTTGGCTAACGGAATACTGACGCTAGCCGCGCAGCCTGAACTGCGACGTTCACTTGCGGAGCAAGCCATCCATCGCAGACTGAAAACCTGGAAGGATTATGCAATGGAAATTTGCAGTACCCTGGATGCATTTCGTCCCGGTGATCTGACAGCACCGTAGAAATCGAAGCATTGCACTCGAGGGCCACGTTTCCCTCGATTATGTTCGGTTCAAACCTCCAAGTATGCGCATCGTTGACCTAACTATCCAGGATATTGCGTTTGGAGGCAAAGGTGTCGCGCGCGACCACGGTAAGGCGGTATTTGTCCCCTATACGATCGACGGTGAAAAAGTGACGGCCGAGATTGTTAGGGAAAAAAGACAGTTCGCGGAGGCCGAACTGGTGGAGGTGCGCGAAAGCTCACCGCACCGGGTGACGCCGCCGTGTCCATATTTTGGCCGGTGCGGCGGCTGTGCCTATCAGCACATCGACTACGAGCATCACGTCGGAATCAAATGGCGGCAGGTTCGCGATATTCTGCGCCGTATCGGAAAAATCGCGGAGCCGCCGATCAGGCCCATCATCCCCTCTCCCGACTGCTACGGCTATCGCAATCGAATCACCGTTCACGTCGAGGATGGCGTGGTCGGATTTTTTCGGCGCGAGTCTAACCGGCTCATCGACGTAGAGTCTTGTCCGATCGCAAAAGATGAGGTGAACCAGGAATTGCACCGGTTACGGGAGAGCAGGCCGCGGGATGGTCATTACACGTTACGCGCCGGCGCCGGGCCGCGAATTTTTTCTCAAACGAATGACGCGGTCGCGGAGGCGCTGCGACAACTGGTGGTTGGTCTGGTCGCGCCCAACCAGGACTTGCTCATCGATGCCTACTGCGGAGCCGGATTCTTTGCCAAGGCGCTTTTGGACAAATTTGAGCGCATTGTTGGCATCGATTGGGATCGATTCGCAGTGGAAGAAGCAAAGAAGACAGCGACCGCCAAAGAGACCTATATCGCCGGAGATGTAGAAGAAGCGCTAGTAGCGGCGGCTCACACGCCTTCGCCAAAGGATTACGGCGCCGGCCGAGCCGCCATGGCCGCGAAGCAAGACACCCGGGTCGATGAAGGGGGGATGGACCCATGGCCGTTGAGGTCAACGGCCGCTACCACCATCGTCGTCGATCCACCCGCTACCGGACTAACGACAAGAATTCGAAAGGCGATTGCGGAACTTGCCCCGGAAACGTTCATTTACATCTCGTGCAATCCGGCAACTCTGGCTCGGGACCTCAAAGATTTGACGCAGCGATTCGATATCGAATCCGTAACGCCCCTCGATATGTTTCCGCAAACAGCCGAGATCGAAACAGTGGCGCATCTCAAGCGGCGCGATGACCGCTACATCGAAGATTTGGGCAACGAGATCGCTGCCTGAAAGCGCATGTCAGTGCAATGCGCTGTCGATCGCATTGCAGATAAAGCGGCGAAGGAATCGCCGCACTCCAGGACGCAAGCGCACAATGGGAACGCATTCGTTGGACACGTCTTGGAGTGCGGCGATCATTCGCCGCTTTTGAAGCAGTCCATGCCGAGAACGCAAGCCTAGCGCACGCCTGGCTGACAAAGACACGAGCTGCCGATCTTCAAATC
>DATFCK010000450.1:0-2355 GCA_035253185.1 Chthoniobacterales bacterium
CCTACTGCTATAGAACAACCGATTTTGGCAAGACCTGGCAACCGCTCGTTAGTCCAGAGCAGGCTTCCACCGTGAAAGGCTACGCCCACGTCATCAGGGAAGACGTGGTGAAGAAGGATCTGCTTTTCCTCGGAACCGAATTCGGGGTCTGGATTTCCATTGATGGCGGCAAAAACTGGGCGCAATTCAAAGGCAACCGGTTTCCGGCGGTGGCGGTGCGCGACATGGCTATTCAACCACGCGATAACGAGCTTGTGCTGGCCACCCATGGCCGCGGCATCTGGATTGTCGATGACATCACGCCGTTACGCGGCCTAACTCCGCAGGTAATGGGGCAGGAAGTAGCTTTCGTGCAGGCGAAACCCCAGGAGCAACGGATCCAGGGCAACGGCGGGTGGCCCGAAGGCGCCGCCACCTTTAGCGGTGATAATCCGCCCGATGCTGCGGTCGTTGTTTATTATCAAAAGTCGCGTCACTTGTTCGGGAAACTCAAACTGGAAGTGCTGGATGCTTCCGGACGCGTGATCGACGAACTGCCGGCCAGCAAACGGTCGGGTCTCAATCGTGTCACCTGGAGCATGCGCGAGAAACCACCGCGCGTTCCGCCCGCCGCGCAAATTGCGAACGCCGGCGTGCGCGGGCCCCGGGTGGTGCCGGGCACCTACACCATTCGCCTAACGAAGAACGGAAAGCCCTACGAGACCAAGTTGACGATTGGCCTCGATCGCCGCGCAAAGTTCACTCTGGCCGATCGAAAAGCGCAGTACGATGCCGCCATGCGGGTGCATGCGCTGTTCGAGGCAGAGACCGCGCTCATGGACCGGATTCTCCCGTTGCGCGCCGCGATCGCCAAAGCGAAGGGCGCTTTGCCTGAAGGCGATGAACTGGGCAAAACATTGAGCGACTTCGAGGGCAAGCTCGACGCAGTCCGGAAATTGATTGTGGCCACCAAAGAAGGAGGCGCCATTACCGGCGAAGAACGGCTCCGCGAACACACCGATGAGCTCTACGGCGCGTTGCTGAGTTATGAAGGCAAGCCCGGCGACTACCACATGGCTTATATCGATACGCTGAAGCGCGAACTGGATGACGCCATCAAGCAGTTCGACCAGTTAAATTCGCAGGATCTACCCAAGGTTAACGATGCATTGAAAGCGAAAGGTCAACCGCCGCTCGCGGTCGTTCCGGAATCTTCCACCGCCGCCGCCCTGTTCGCGCGATACTTTGGCGGAAGTGCTGAGAGCCGGGCGGCGGTGGATTAGCCCAATGCGCCCGTCGGGCGAAAGGTAGCGGCCGTTCACCGAACGGCCATGGCCATGGCGATTCGGTGAATCGCCGCTACCAAGCGCTTCGTGACACAGACAACGTCTGGGCCAGGGCCTAGCCGATATCGATCTCACGCACCCGGTTTTTCTGTTGTAGCGCAGGTTTCCAATCCGATCCTGCCTGCACATCCCGGCACTTTGTGTCCGCGGAAACGTTCGCGGGGGCGCAGACAAGATTGTCTGCGCCACGTCCCACGCCCAACGCTTGCTCTGGAAGAGTCTGCTGCGCTAAAAATGCCGCAGTCCATGGTCCATGGTCTCTCTCTATATATATGACTGCATTGCATCCAGCCTGGCACGAAAAACGGCATGTAGTGATCGGCATGCTGCATTTGTTGCCATTGCCCGAAGCGCCCCGGTTCGGTGGCGATCTTAACGCGATTTGCGAGCTGTTGCTGCGGGACGCGAAAGCTTTGGCTGAAGGAGGCGTTCACGGATTGATGATGGAAAACTTCGGCGATGTTCCGTTTTTTCCCGGTCGCGTTCCGAAGCGGACGGTCGACAACATGCGGTCGCTGGCTTCGGCCGTTCGAAAGGAAGTTGACCTTCCGTTAGGCATCAACGTGCTGCGAAATGACGGGCTCAGTGCCCTGGCGATCGCGCACGCTTCCGGCGCTTCCTTTATTCGAGTGAATGTGTTGTCGGGCGCGCGAGTAACCGATCAGGGGCTGATACAGGGTATCGCACATGATTTGTTGCGGGAACGAAACAAACTAGGCGCGAATCACATCAAGATCTTTGCGGATGTCGATGTGAAACATTCCGCGCCGTTAGCCGAGCGGCCGCTGGAAGATGAAGTCGATGATTTAATCGAGCGAGCGCTGGCTGATGCCATCGTCGTTAGTGGCGCCGGCACCGGCAAACCAACCGATGCCGAAAAGGCGCGTCGAGTGAAGGCCGCCGCGGGTGAAACGCCGGTGTTCATCGGCAGCGGAATCACGCCCGGCACGGTTAGTCAATTCCTCGAGGCGGCAGACGGATTCATAGTGGGGACGGCGTTGAAACAGGATGGGGTGCCGACAAATCCGGT
>DATFCK010000451.1:0-8082 GCA_035253185.1 Chthoniobacterales bacterium
CACGCTTCCGCCGCTGTCGGTATCGGTGCCGCCGGTCAAACCGTCAGCAGCAGCTCCAACCGCCGCTTCCACTCCGGTACCCACCACCGCGACACCGGCTCCGAAAAGAACTGCGGCACAAACCACCAGTATCGGTCCAAATCGCTCCGCGCCGGCGAGTGCGTCTACGCCTTCAACCCAATCGGAACCGATCTTGCGGACCGTTACCATTGGATGGAATCGATCTCCCGAGGTAACAGTGGCGGGTTATCATCTGTACGTGGGAGATTCAAGCGGCCGGTATAACGACAGAATCCGAGTGGGAGATGAGACGACCGCTCAGTTGGTAATCGACCGGTCGACGCTCTATCTCGCCGTTAGCGCTTACACATTCGAAGGGTTTGAAAGCGTTCTGTCGGACGAACTTGTGGTGGCAGCGGATAATGTTGATGCAGCCGCTTCGGGACGTTTGCAGATTATCTCGAGCAGCATCCAGTAGGCTAACTTCGTTCCGCGTCAGCTGAGAAAACCAACCGGCGCGTTTCCACTGCTGGTGCTGTAGAAATTGCCGATGTTAGGCAAAACCAGCGGAAGATTTGAACCGCTGACGCCAAGCCATAAGGCGAGCTCCGCGAAAAATTCGTCGCAGCTTGTGGTGGGAATAAACCGGCCGCGTCCGGTGTCGAGCGCATTGGCTTCCGGTCCGGAATCAGGATTTAGCGCGAGCGACGGATACTGACCGAAAATTTTCTGACCGTTTACCGCGCCGCCGACCACCAGCTGATTACTACCCCAGGCGTGATCGGAACCGCGACTGTTGCTGGTCAGGGTGCGGCCGAAATCGCTGGCGGTGAACAGCGTCACGTTATTCTCGATGCCAATGGCAACCAGCGCATTGTAAAATGCGCCGATCGCGGCGCTGACCTGCGGCAACATTGCGGCCTGGTTATCGAGCACATTATCGTGATGATCCCAGCCGCCCCACTGCACAAAAAATGTCTGGCGCACCGCGCCCAGCGCGGCGCGACCCTGAATTGCCTGGGCGACCATTTTAAGGCGATTGCCGACGAAGGTATTTGGAAAGGTCACTCCGTTAGGCAAGGGGGGAGCAGTGGCCGCGGCAAACGCCTGATAAGCATCGAGCGCCTGTTTCTTGCGGTTATTGAACGTTTGCGCCAGCAGGTTGTTGTATTGCTGCGCCAGCTGGTTATCGACCGCGGCACTCATCGCGTTCCTGAGATCCTGGAATTGGGTCCATGCCGCATTGTAACCGGCGAGCGCGGTGGCCCCGTTAGGCGTAATGGTATACTCGGCCACGGTATTGCCCGTTTGCCAGACATTGCTTCCATCGAGCGAAATCTGCATCGGCACGATTTGGTTCGCGTTCAGGTCCTTGATCAGATCCACCATGCGGCCGCCCCAGCCAATTCCGCTTCGCGCATGCGGCACACTGGTCTGCCATTGCTCGATTTGATCGCTGTGGGAGTAAAGGCCGAGCGGGAGGCGCTTGAGGTTTTGCTGCACCTGCGTCCGATTCATCACCGGCTCAATCAATGTTCCAACATTCGCTACAAACGCAGCGTGACCGGTTTCGAACAGATTCGCGACCTCGGGCATTCCGTAGTGCACGCCGAAAGTGCGGCCGGGAGTGTTGAGCGGATGAATCTCGAGGAGTTGGTTCGACGACTTCAGCAGCGCCAGATTGGAGCGGCTGGCGCTGTATTCGGCATAGGAATCGGCGGCGGTCGGTGACGGTCCGCTAAAAGGCGCCAGCATGTTGAATGAGTCATTACCGCCGGCGAGGAAGAGACAAACCAGCGCCCGATATTCTCCGCTGGCCGGGGCGGTGACCGCAGCCACGCTTTGAGCGAGCCGCAGGTTGAGCAGCGTATTCAAAATCGGGATCGAGGTGACTGCCGCGCAGCTGGCCTGGCCGAGAAAGCGTCGACGAGAAATTGATGACGGGGACGAATTCATAGTTGTAGCCAAGGCGCTGTGTCGCCGTGCATTTTCAAGTTGATTGCGCCCCGACGCAGCGGGGCGGCTACAGATGTCGACTTTCGGGCTTTCATCTCAACACATTAAAATCAGCAGAAGTGGTAATCAGGTAGATCGCCATTCGTAATCGTTCCCGGTGCCATTGCCATGTGCCGGTGCCGATTCGGAGCATTGCTTCGCGGATGATTTGAAATTGTTGTGGCGGAAGGGTTCCGCCGGTCAGCACCAGGTCGAGGCGCCGGAGCAGGGGATCGGGATCGAGCGCGCCGATTGGCACATTGGCGTTGATATCGCCCGAGGTGACCATCGCCAGCTCGGCATTGAGATTGAGCCGTACCGCGTAGTTGGCATTGCCGGCTCCCCAGTATTGCAGATCGCTCATGATATGATCCCAGAAATAGTTGGCCCCGGAAACGGCCGACGCCGCATTAATGATCTGGAATTCCGGGGCGGTTAGGCCAAGTTGGGCCAGAGGTCCCGAGGGACTGTGGTTAGGCAGAAAGAAGTTGAATACACTGGGTGAGTTCATTGGATCCTGCAGGTGGGCGATGGAAAATTGGTCCAACGGATAGTGGCCGGAGGGCGAAGTAGCATTGAATGCGCGGGCTAAGTTGACGCAGCGCAAGAACGGCTCCCGTAATTTGCCCCAGGTCGGCTGGGAAATTGTCGCTGGATCGCGAGCTTCTGAATCCAGCAGAATCGCCTTGATGACCGCTTTCATGTCGCCGCGGACGCCGGACCCGTTATTGGCGAACACCGCGGCAACCCGACCCACATATTCCGAACTCGGGTTCGACGTTACCAGTCGCTGAATGAGTCGATAGGCGATGAATGGTCCGACATTTGGATGATTGAACAGGTTATCGACGGCGGCGGTCACATCGGCCATGGTCGCAGTCCCGGTGTTACCTGGACTGGCAGTACGAGCCGGCAGCACGAGTCCGCCCAGCAGTGTTTTCGCCGCGAGATCGTGATACGCGTCCCAGCCTTTCATCGGGACCGTGAAATCGCGCGGATAAAGAGAAAAATTGGTGTTGTTGCCGAATGATAATCCGGTGAAAACGCGAGCCAATTCAGTGATATCGCCGTTGTCGTATGTCGGGATCGGCTGGCCCTCGCCATCCAGTTGCCGCGTGCCGTCAGGATTCAGTTCCCACAGCCCGATGCTGAACAGCTGCATGATCTCGCGGGCGAAATTTTCATCCGGGAAGACATTTGTTGCCGGGTTGGCCTTCTGATTGCCGAGATGACTGAGATAAATTCCCATCACCGGATGCAGCGCCACGGCCTGGAGCAGATTGCGGTAATTTCCGAACGCGTGCTGCTCGAACAAATCGTAGAAATTCGCCATCCCGCGCTGTTCGACCGCCAGCGCTTCGGGCCGATCGGACGCGACCAGAATTTCGCTGAGCGCAAATGCAACGCGTTGTCGAAGTGGATCGGGGGCAACGGTGTTTGCGTCGTCCGGCCGCAACTTGGGAGCACCCATTGCTCGGCTCCACCACGAAAATTCCTTCCAGTTACCGTAGAGCTGAAGGCCACTCGCATTCACGGCGGCCCAATCCACCCACGGCTGAATGTATCCAATCGGACGAGTGAACTGGTCCTCGATCCAGGCTGAATATCCTAACGACATCACTTCCTCCACGTTTTCCGGGATGTCGTCGGCATCTCCGCTGGAATCCTGGTCGGGTCCAAACGCTGCCTGCAGCAGAAAACGCGCAGCGGCTTTGGCGTTGGGCAGACCGTTTGCTGATTCGTTAGCCAGGTTAACGGTGCCACTGCTCGGATTTCCGACGCTATAACCCGTGCCCGTTTGAACCGTTACGCTCACCGTTTCGGTTGTTTCGGCGTCGTCCGCATCGGCCAACGGCGTAATTTCAACCCAAACTTCGCGCGCGCCCGCGGGAATCACGATGCTATTTGTTACGCTGCTGGTGTAATCCAGGCCTGACGTCGCAGATCCGCCCAATGCCAGGTTCACCGTTAACGGTTTCATGCCGCCGCTTCGCCGGATGGCAATCACGCCCTTGTCCGGCCAGCGTTCGCTGATGTTGGCGTCGATTACTCCGGCGGTGATGGTGCTGGATGAATTCCAGCCGGCATTGACGCGCTGCAGATCGGTCTGATCATAGCGCTCGGTGTGCGAACTATTGGGGTTAAATCCAAGGGTGTATTCTTCGGCGTCAGTTAGTCCGTCGGTATCGCTATCCAGATCCTGGACCTGGAGACGGAAGAAATATTGTCCTTCCGAATTCACCAACAGCATGGCCAACCCCGCCCCGGTTCCATCCAGGGTGGCGGTCATTTGCCAGGTAGCTGGATCGAATGTGTCGTTAGACCAAAAAGTGTAGCGCTTGCCGAGGATTGATGACCAGCCGGCGCTGATGTCGGCTCCAGCAATCGCGATCTCGAGCTTAGGCGCCGAATTCGCGTCAAGCGGGTTGGTGCCGGCGATGGATTCCTGAAGATTGTTGAAGCCGTCTCTGTCCGTATCCAGCGAAGGATTGAGGGCGACCGCTCCGAATGCAGTCTCCCAAATGTCACTCTGCTGGTTGGCGTTTTGATCTAGAATGGCCAGGGCCCCCGATCCGGTCAGGAAAATCAGCGTGACGATGAGTGTCCGGACAAACATTTCCAAGTGCGCTGCGGGGCAACGTGGCCAGGGCCGTCGCCGCACGTATTCGCCACGGGGAGAATGACATGGCGCCGCGTTTTTAACAGCGGAATTTCACGCCGTAATTTCAAGTTCGTAATGCTCGATTGCTGCTGTTACGAGAACCCTCATGGCCGAGGCCGGTAGTTCCAAGCACGGTAATAAACTTCGATTTGTCATCTTCGTGGCTTCAATTGTCCTGGGCCTGGCTGGCGCCCTGGTTTATTGGCAGGTCACCCGTCAAAGCGCCGATTTGAAGCGGACGCACGAATTGCAGCAGGCGATGCTGGCGCGGATGCTTCCGGCTAGCGATCCGCTCCGCGACGACCCGCTGCGCCGGAATCTAACCGACGCGGAAGCGTACCGGCAGATGTTGGTGCGAGAACTTGCTCCCCAAGTTAGCCTAACCGTTGAGGAAGCCAGGCAACGGTTGAACGAGGAAGCGAATTTGGCGGCCCGAGATCCGCGACGAGACGCCAAAGACAAAGCGCAACATTTGATCACAGCTGGAGGTTTCCTGGAAGCGATCCGCTTGTTGGATGATGCGATGGCTGCGGCGTCGCCTCCTCCAGCGTGGGAATTGCTCATCGCGAAAGGCGACGCTCAATTCGCCGGGTTTGATTTGAAGGAATCAGAACAGACTTACCGGCAGGCGGCTGACTTGGTTAACGAAAAGGCCCAGCCGTTTCCCTGGATTGCGGCCCAGGCGAAAATTGCCGGATCACTTGAAGCTCGGGCTCGTTATGCCGAGGCCGAACCAATTCGCAGCCGCATTGTTCGAAAGACACTGGATCAGTTCGGCGCCGACAATCCCGATTCTGCCGCGGCGCTGAACAATTATGCGTCGGTCCTATGTCATCTCCGCCGTTACTCGGACGCCGAACCGTTATACCGGCGCGCTCTCACCCTGACCGAGAAGAAGTTTGGTAGGAATCACCCGAAAGCGGTCGCGATCCTGGATAATCTGGCATCCTTGTATTCCCGATCAGGGAACTACCGGCAGGCCGAATCATTGTATGGGCAGGCATTGGAGGTTCGCGAAAACGCTCTTGGGCGCGATCATTCCGAAGTAGCCGAGAACCTCAATAATCTCGGCGAGCTTTATGTCCGGGAAGGCAGATATGCGGACGCCGAGTCGTCGCTGCAGCGCGCGATCGATATCTGGCGAACGACAATGCCCGAAAATCCGAAGACCGCCGTTGCGCTTCGGAATTTGGGAGCGGCTTACCGGAATCAGGGAAAGTTGTCCTCAGCCAAAGAAGCCTTCGAAAAGGCACTGTCACTTCGCGAAAAGATACTTGGGCCGGAACATCCGGATGTCGCACGAAGCGTGTATGACCTCGGCTTGATCTATTATCGACAAAACAATCTTGCCGATGCCGAAAAATCGTTCGTTCGGGCCAGGGCAATTCAGGAAAAAACGATGCCGGACAGTGTGGAACTGGCGCTGACGCTACAGTACCTGGCGTCCGTCCAGTTCGCAGCCGGCCAGCCTAACGATGCGGAGAAAACCTATCAACGCGAAATCGCCTTGCGCGAGAAAATTCAGGGGGAAAAGCATCCCGGTCTCGCGCTTGCTTTGGAATCATATGCGGCGTTTTTGCGGCAGATCGGAAAAACCGCCGAGGCTGCTCAGGTTGGAACCAGGGCTGGGAACATTCGATTGAAATTGGCCACCGAAGAGGAGTAATCGACTTACCAGGCGGTTGTCCGGAGCCGCTATCCGGAAACGCTTCCAGCGTGCCTGCCGATTAATGAGTTGGCAGAAAACAAATCACGAAGCAGGATTTCTGGTCAGGCATGGATACATGGATTGGCACTTCCGGTTTTCAGTACGCCGAGTGGAAGGGCAAATTTTATCCCGAAGATTTGGCGGCGGCGAAGATGTTGCCGTTCTACGCGCAGCGGCTGAATACGACCGAGATCAATTATACTTTTCACCGGATCCCCGCGGCGAAAACGATCGAAAATTGGAAGGCGCAGACGCCCGATCATTTTAAATTTGCGCTTAAGGCTCCGCAAAAGGTCACCCACTGGTCCAAGCTGCGCGATTGCGCTGACACGATGCGATATTTCCACGATGTGACGTCGGGTCTTGGCCCGAAGCTCGGCCCGGTGTTATTCCAACTGCCACCCACGTTTAAAAAGGACGTTATGGTGCTGGCCGACTTCGTGAACTGTCTGCCTACCGGCGCGCGCGCTGCGTTTGAGTTTCGACACGAGTCATGGTTTGGCGATGACGTGTGGGAGGTTCTGAAGTCGCGTAACGTAGCATTGTGTATCGCCGAGACCGAAGACCTGGCCACGCCGCAGGTTCCAACCGCTGACTACGGTTATCTTCGCCTCCGGCGCGAAGATTACACCCCGGGAGATGTGGAACGCTGGGCCGCTTTCGTCAGGGAAAATGGCGGGGGATGGAAAGATACCTTCGTTTACTTTAAACACGAAGAGGCGGGGATCGGACCAAGGCTGGCGACTCAGATGAGAGAGTTGTTAGGTCAGAAGGTTTGATGCTTATCAATCGCCGGCTGAATCGGAGTAGTAGTTGCGGATCTCCAGGTTTGGAGCATTCGTTCATGGTGATAAATCGAGCGTTGCTCGCGTGGTTGTTTTGCATTGTGCCGTTGGTCCAGGCAATCGCGGCTGACGTTAAACCCGCAGACGGTGGCGGTCCGGTTTTTCTCATCTTCGCCGCCGGTTCAAGCTCAGGAACTGGAGCCCCGACAATCGATCTATCGAACAAAAAGCCGCTGATGGTCGTCGCTACCGCCGCCGACGTGCGGCTGTCCAAAGACCGAAGGGCCATCCGATTCACCTTGAACCGAAATGACGCGCGACGGTTCGCCGGCCTCACTCGGAAACATGCCAGGGAATTTCTGGTCCTTCAGGGTGGCGGCAAAGTTCTCGAGGCCATGCAGGTGAGCTCGCCGGTGACAAACGGTGTGCTCGAATTCACGTATCCCGACGATGCGGCCGTCGCTGATTACTTGAAGAAACGTTTCGGTTTGAAGTAATCCGTAGCGGCGCTGCACGGGCGCCGGCATCGGGTAACAGTGCCGAAGGCACGATTGAAATTAGCGGGTGGCGAAAGCCACCGGGGCCCGACCCCGTCAAGTTCCCCGCCCCGGCAGGGGCGGATGGATTACCATATTAGCCGACCCGGTGATCTTTCCGCTGCCTCTGTCGGGGCGGTAATCTGTGTTGATCAAATCCGGTGGCTTGCGCCACCGGCTAATTTCCCCTGTGCCTCCGGCACAGGAGGATTCAAAAAAAGCGCGACGCGATGTGTCAATTTATGTTCGTCAGGGGTCGCCGAACTGCTTAGAAACTTTTCCTCACCTTGAACATTTTCATCACCGGCGGCACCGGATACATCGGCAGCCGACTAATTCCAGAGCTCGTTAGCCGCGGTCATCGTGTCCGGGGATTGGTGCGAAGCGGTTCGGAAA
>DATFCK010000452.1:0-3827 GCA_035253185.1 Chthoniobacterales bacterium
CTTTGATCGTTGAATTTTGCAGGTGCTCAGCCCAGGCGCGCAGCTGTTTGGAACATGATCGGACCTGTGATTTGAGATTTGATATTTCAGACTTGAAATTCGAGAGGCCTGGCCGTTTCTCCATGAAACTTAATTTGGATCTCGTTTCGCCAGCAGACCCGCGTGCGATATAGATGAACGCCAATAACTCATTCGTTGTGCCACGTTCAAACCCTTCCGCAATGTTATCAGCCACGCTCATAGAGCTCCGCTCGATTTGATCACGCAAACTGTAGCTGACCTTAAACCGTGGGTTTTCAGTAAGATCATAAATGCCGTGGGCTAACCGCATCGCTTCTTGCCAAACGGGGAGATCCTCAAATTGTTTATATGTCATGACCCCGAGTCTGCGATTTGAAATTTGAAATCTCAAATTTGAAATTAACGTGGCCGCATGACCGAGCCGAGCCGACCGCGCGTCACCACCGACGTCCAGGTGATGTTCTTCGATACCGACTGCGGCGGGGTGGTGCATAACATCGCTTATCTCCGTTTCATCGAAATTGCCCGGACACTCCTGGCCGAAGAACTCGGCCTCAAACTGGCCGATATGACAGTCGATCAGAAGTATCCAGTAGTGGTTCGCACCGAGATTGATTACCGGAAACCGGCCAAACTGGGAGACCGCCTCCTGATTGAAGGGCGGCTCGATCGAGTTGAACGAGTTCGATTCTGGTGCGCGTTTCGGATCATCCGGCCGCAGGATGGCGCGGTGATTGCCGAATCCCGGCAGATGCTGGCCTTGATTCAAATGCCAGACGGCAAACTTCTCCGGCTACCCGATCACTGGGAAAAATATCGCGGCGAAAATACGGATTCAGCGTCCACCGCGTCTGCCTAACAACATGGTTGCCGGAACACGAACATTCCGCATCGAAGAAACCTTAATGGACGCGCCGGCGATCAATCCGCCGCCGATTCGGCATGCCCTGCTGTTTTCGTTGATCGCGCTGGCGGCGCTCCTGCATATCGGAACCATTGGCTGGGGCGATCTCTACAGCGAGACCGACGGCCAATACGCTGGAGCCGGGCGCGAAATGATTGAAACCGGAAATTGGATGGTGCCGACTAACGTCGGAATCCCGCGGCTGCAAAAGCCGCCCCTGCTGTACTGGATGATCGCGGGTTCCTATAAACTATTCGGAGTAAAGGTGGCGGCGGCTCGATTGCCGATTGCACTCGCGGTCGTTGCTACCGCCGCGATGACGTTTCTGATCGGAGAGCGCCTTCGCGATCACTGGCACGGCTTCATCGCCGGGCTCATTTATCTTTGTACGGTCGGTACATTCCTGCTGGGACGAATCATCATGCCGGAACCGGTCTTCAGCGCGTTCGTGGCGGGCGCGTTCTTTTGCGCGGTCAGCGGTTACCAGCGGCGTCGTTATCGCCGATTGTGGTTTGTGGGATGGTGGCTGTGCGTCGCCCTTGCTTGCCTAACGAAAAGCATTCTTGGTTTGGTTTATCCTGCGGCCGCGCTGCTGATCCTGGCGGTGTTTCACCGCGAAGCCCGCATCCGGTTTCGCCCTCTGCTGCATTGGTCGAATTTGCTTTTGTTCGTCGCCATTGTGCTGCCCTGGTACATCTGGATCGAACAAAAATTTCCCGGGGTAATTGCACGCCTGGCCGGGTTCGACTGGGCCAGCCGGGTCGTCGGTACTGAAGACGATGTTCCGCGGCTGCAATTTATTCTGCTCCATTTCGCATGGTGGTTCCCGTGGTTAATCATCGTCCTGCCGGCCGTGCTGTTTTCTTTTCGAAGGGTAATTCGTCCGCCAGAAATCGATTTCGCCGATGCCCTGCCATTGTGCTGGATGGCAGTCGGCTTCGTTCCGTTAATCCTCATCGGACAACGACAGGATTACTATTCCATGAATATGTGGAGCGCATTCGCGCTGATGGCGGCCACAATCTGGGATCGGACACCGCGAAGCCTCAGACTGACTGCCGCAGCTTTAATAGCCCTCTGCGGCATCACGTTGAGTTTAGCGGCCTGGTTTTTCCTTCGAACGTTCCGGTGGGAAACTGAACAGTTCACCAGTGCGGCGCTTTCGTCGGCCTGGCTGGCGGTGCGCAGCATACCGGAATCAACCTGGAAATCGTTATGGCCTGATGCCTGCATCGTCGGCGTCGCGCTTGCCGTATCCGCACTCGTTAGTGGATACCTGGCCTGGTATAACCGATTCCGGCTGGCGGCGGTCGCCCTCGCAGCCGGAATGATTCCGGCCGGGCTTGGCATGATCGATGGCGTGGCTCGAACCGCGCCTTATTTCTCGCTGGCTGACGCGGCGCGATTTATCAATACCCGCCTCGACGAAAACAGCGAGGTGGTGTTCGAAGGCGCGCTGCATAGCGGGAGCAGTCTGGTGGTGTATTTGAATCGAAAGTTTTTCATCGTTAATCCACCCGACAACGACGATTCATTCCCCGGCATCACTGCGGACGGCATTTTGCTCAAGGAAGAGGAACTTTTGGAGAAATGGGCCTCCCCTAGGAACGTATTTCTAATCGTTGAGCAGGCACGAGTGCCTTACTGGCAACAGCGTTTAACCCAGCGTTTCCACATTTTTCATCAGGTCACGACGTCCGGGGGCCATGTGGTTCTGAATAATCAGCTTTAGGTGAGAGGCCGAATTGCGCGGGGGCGGTTGAAAAATCCCCGGATCGACGTAAGATGCGGGCTCATTTTCGCAGAAAGCATTCCCTATGTCGCAACATCGTAGTCTCAAAGGCGCCAGCACCATTGCTGCGAAGCGCAACGTCCTGAAGCGGTTCGAACGTGTTGAACTGCTAAAGAAGCGCGGCCAATGGAAGGAAGGCAGCAAAGTTGTCGGACTTCCGAAGACCAAGCCGGACGTCTAGCTATCGCTTCGTTAAATCGTTAAACGGTTAAATCGTTGAACCGGTGAGAATTCACCTCCGATTTAACCCTTCAACGGTTTAACGCGATCTCATCGCCGTGCGCCTCAACCGGTATCTCGCTGCGGCCGGTCTGGGATCGCGCCGGCATTGCGATGAATTGATCGCTTCGGGTCGCGTGACCATAAACGGTCAGGTTTGCACCAATTTCAGCAGGCAGCCGGGTCCGAAAGATCATGTGAAAGTGAACGGCAAGCTGGTTCATGTCGAACCGCCAGCCACGATCGTCCTCCATAAACCCGCCGGGTTCGTTTCCACCCGCAGTGATGCGCACGCGCGCGACACAATCTTCGACCTGCTCCCGGCCAAGTTTGACAAACTTTTTCACGTCGGCCGTCTCGATGCGCAGACGGAGGGTTTGCTTATCCTAACGAATGATGGCGATCTGGCTCAGCATCTCACTCATCCGCGGTTCAAAATCGATAAGGAGTACGAATTAACGCTGGATGCGCCGTGGGATCGAGCGCTCACGCCCCGAATGTTGCGGGGTATTGTGCTCGACGGCGAGCGGGCCCGGGTAGCTAATTTGCGGTGTCTGGCGCCCACCCGTCTGCGGGTAGTGTTGCGCCAGGGCATCAACCGGCAAATCCGCCGGATGTTCGAAGCCGTCGGTTACCGGGTGAAACATTTGATCCGGATCCGGATCGGAACTCTCAGGCTTGGCGATTTGCCTCGCGGTCATTGGCGGCCGTTAACGAGTGCCGAGCTTGCCTCGTTAAGACGCAAGCAATGAATCTGGATGGATGCAATGCGGTGATTACCGGCGCGTCAGCCGGAATCGGCCGAGAAATCGCGCGGCAGCTTGCGCCGCGGGCTCGAAAATTGATCCTGGTGGCACGGCGCGAAGACCGCCTCCAGCAATTGCGAACCGA
>DATFCK010000453.1:0-12479 GCA_035253185.1 Chthoniobacterales bacterium
CTGCGGCGGACAGATTGCCTTCACAACATTCGCCGTGATAATTGATTTTCCAATTCGCCGAACGCGGTGGAGGAGCGGGTGGCGGCGGGAACGCAGGGACCACGCTCGCCTGACAATGGTATTGGTCAGCGGCTGATCCGGTAAAGTAGCCCACGTGAACAGTGAAGATCGTCGATCCGTCTGCATCCAGATCTCCGGCTTCGATGTAGGCGGTTTCACTGGTCGACGGTGCTCCGTGAGTCGATGAATCAACCACCGGACCGGCATTACTGTTTTTATGAATGTAAAGATCGTAGTCATTCGCCAAAACCAGCCAAGACATGGCGATTCGAATGCGTTTACCCGACCAATCTGCCGGGGTGCCGGTCACGGTAAGGGTGAACGTGTCGCAATTGACTCCATCAACGCAGGTGCTCTCGCCATTATAAGCGCCGCCCACCGCTGTTCCGGTCCAGGAAAGGGATCCGGAATTCGGAGTCATCATTCCTGAAGTGGGATTTGATGCGCCCAATCGCCATACCGACACACCGCAGGCAAGACCGATGAGCAAAAGAAGTACCGATGTCGTCCAGCGTCTTCGTTTAGTCATAATACCAGATGGCTGTTTTGGTAAGATTCGGCTGGCGTTGCATGTTTGGTCCCCACCCGTCAACTGATCGATGTAAAATGTCCGCAGCCATCAGGCCAACGTCGTCTGCGGGATGCCCGTTTCCCGGGGCCACCCAAACCGATCGGGGCGGGTAAGGTGTTACCGGTTCGTTAGGATGTATTTATTTTTACGGCAGCGTCATTCCGACCTGTCCTTTGGTGGTGCTTACATCGGTGTTGCTGATGGCGCCGTTGGCGGTTACGTCCTGCCGGAAGTTGGATTGGGACACCGGGGCCGACACCTGCGCTTTTACATTGGAAACGTCAGTATTGCTGACCGTTCCGTTGCCGGTGACATCGCCCAGCAGGAATCCGATTTGCACACCTACCGAGTTCAGAACGCCGCCGCTGACTGCGGCCACATTCGTGGCGGTGAGGGTTATTCGCTGCTGATTGGTGACTCCGGTCAGGTTTACCAGCAGATCGTTGCCACTGATGTTCACTGAATCAACGACGGCGTTACCTGAGGTCACCATCGCATTTGCGCTCTGAATGGCGCGGTCGAAGTGCAGCACAATGGTGTGATTCCCATTGCCATTGCGCGGCTCGACTCCCGTTCCGTCCAACGGCATCACCGCGTCGAACGGTATGCCATTGTGGTTCAGGCGCGATGCCGCTGAAGTTAGCGAAGGAAGGCCTGCTACCGTCGCGCAGACGTTAGGCAGCCGGATATTGGTGACTGCGATGTCGTCCAGATAAAATCCTTTGAATTCCGTGGCCGGATCAGAAGTGAATGTCCATCGGAACTTTATGGTATCACCGGGCGTCAGGCCGGTTAGGCGATGACACCGGCGGCCATAGGAAGTAAGGTCGGTGGTCTGGTAAGTAGTGCAATCGGCTCCCAAGCCCGGACCGGTTATCACCGGCTTGTTAGCCGGGAAACCGCAGGCGTTGATGGGCGGATCGTCGGTGCATTCCAGGGTCGCCCAGTCGGTTGTGACGTCGGTCGACATGCATCCGTCCGCGGTTGAATTGCTCGGCGCCGGAAGGTCGGTCCAGGGACCGCCGTTGCGCGAATATTCGAGCGCGACGCCATCCCAGTTTTTCTCGAATTGGTGACGTTCCCAATAAGTAAGATTGATTGAGGAAGCGCCTACGGTGAGCGCCGGGGTTTCCGCCGAGGAACAGGCCAGCCCGCCATAGATCGCGTTCGGTCCAGGACCCGCGTTGCGATAAGCATAATCACCGCCGGGCGTGTGGTTGGCACCGGGATCTTCCGATACCCTAACGATCCGCCAGGCCGGATCACCTCCGCCAACGTTCAGTCGGAGGAATGAAGTGCCGTCGCCGCCGCCGTCGGTCCAGGTGCCGGGGGTCGCCTGGGTGCCGGAACCGTAAGCCGTCCCGGCCACAACTTTACTGTTGGATTCTTCGTTACCACCGCAGGCGCCGCCATTGCCACTGCTGCTATCTTCGGCGCGCACCACATAATAATAGGTCTGACCGCTGGTTAGATTTTGAGTGTCAACATAAGAGCTGGGTCCGGAAATGCAGGTTGCAACCCGGTTGGCCGGGGCAGGCACGAAATCCGGCACCGTGCCCCGGTAAATATTGTATTTGATAGTCGTGCTAAGCGGGCAACTCGAGACCGCAGGCGTCCAGCTCAGAGTGACGCCGCAAGCGGGGCCATCCAGACTGGTGGCGCTGGTTAGGCCGGCGAATACGGGTTTCAAATTGCAATTACCCGTGGCGGTAGCGCTGGCCGGGCTGCTGCGCAGAAGGGATTGACACCTCCCGCCGGCATCGGTCGCCGCGATCACCCGATAAGTGTAAGTCAGACCGCCTTGAACGGTGGTGTCGACGAAGCTGGTGGCCGATCCGGCTACGAACGTGAGCGGTTGGTAAGGACCTTCACTGCCCGGGGCACCGATGGCGCGTTCGATGGCATAACTACCCGGTGCGGGCGAGATCGTGGACCACGTTATCTGGATCTGGTTAGGCCCGAGGACGGTTGCGCCACCGATCGCGGGGGCGCTGCCCGGCCGGGACGTACAACCGGTCGGTTGACACTGAGCCGGCGAAAACTTGGCCGATGCGATCCGAGTGCTCCAGTCGAAGTTGGTATTCGCGCCCTGTCCCTGTTTGTAGTACTGATTCACGTGCCAGAAGGTGCAGTCATCAAATGGATCGATGCTGGTACTGGTATAGTCGCCCCAGCGGCCGGGCAGCACGCCCGCGATATTATCGCTAACCTCGTTCCGATTGCCGGTAACGACAACTGCTTCCGGCACTGTCATTGTGCCTAACGGGTCATTCACGGTGCGGCCAGTGTAGCGAACAGAGTGCGCGTCGATCAGTTCGAGTGTTCCGGTGGCGCTGTAACCGACGATCATGTTGCCGGCGCCATCCTGCGCGATTGAGGACATCCAGCGGGAGCGTCCGTTAGGCGCATCCGCCACCGTCCCCTGCTGATAGGTGCACGGATAACTGGAGCAAACCGCGTCCGGCTGCCCCGAAAGCCGGAATTCATACCAGCGAACTCCGGAAACGACCCCGGTGACGCCCGGATTCACCGAGTGCGAAACTACTAACGACTCGTGATTGACGAAGTTCCGATAGGCGAGGCGGAACATCAGGCGGTCCGCCAGCGAGTCCAGGGTGAGCGGGCTGTTAGGCTGGGGGATGCAGCTGGCGCCGCCGCACGCGGCCGCGGCCGGTGCGATCGGCAGAATCGTCTGCAAAGTGCGGGTGGTATTGGCCGCGTTGGCGAAATCCACTTTCATCCGGTAGAGATACATTCCTTCGGTGTGCACTGATGCGAAGATCCCCGGAGCCCCGGTTGGCGGGGGAGCAAAACCGTCCAGGTCAGCCGGCATATGCCCGCCTTCGTTCGGATCGAGAATGACCTGCCAGGTCGCGCTCGGATCTCCAGCCAGCATTTTGGTCCGATCCATCGCGCCGAAGCCCGCAGCGTGAAAGGAAAAGCCGCTCGACGAACTTTCGTCCGGCATAAAATGATGCTCCATCACGTAGTAGGCATCACTCCAGACTCCGTAGTGCGGATAATCGCCAAAATCGCCGCCCGGCGCAGCGTTGCCGTCGGGCACGACAAACGCGTAGCGGTAATATTCTCCGGTCGCATTCGCGGTCTTGGAAATCGCCACACACTGATACCAATTACCACCGGCATCAGGATCGGAGGTGAACTGCGACAGAAACCAACGGTTGGCCACCTTGTCATAGAGCACAATCGGGTCACCGGCATTTTGGGTCTGGCAGGCATGACCGCCGAAATTTGCCCACAAGGTGTTAATGGCGACCGGCCCCAGAATTGAAGTTGCGGTATTATTCGAGCGGTTGAGCGACCACACCTGATAATCGGTATTAACCATTTCCACGAACTGGTTGTTACCGACGGAACCGTTGTTGTCGGGCGGGTAACCGCCTAAGAATCCGGCGATGCCATCGAAATTGAAACCGGTCGCGGCCGAGTCGGGAGCGTTTGGACTTTTTGGATCGCGGATCGGGGCAGCTTGAACCACTGGATCCGCTTTGTCGGAGCGAAGGATACGCGATTTAGGCAATTCCAGTTCCGGCATTTGCACCGCTGGCGGCCGGGGGATGTTGAGTTTAGCCAGCTCGGTCAAAGGCGCCGAAACGTCGAAGCGCGACGGTGAAACGGAAATAACAGTTTGGCCCTGGGAATTGGTATGTTGTGCAATCGTCGCTTGAGCGCTGGCTGCCAATACCTGGTCGGTTACTCGGCTGGTGGCGCGGGTCCCGCCGCCGACAGTTCTCGCTGCGCTGCCACGGGCGCGGCTCCGCTTGTAGGCGGCGACATCGGATTTCTCGTCATCCGATTCGCTAAGTGCAACTGCGGAAAGACTTTTCGAATCGAGCCACGCTTTTGCAAATGGAACGCGGACCGCTCCGGTTGCGATCAGGGTTAGCAGCGACGCTCCGCTGAACAGGGCGATAGCTCCTAAAGCGCGAAGGTGGACAATGCCGGATTGGAAAGAGGACTTGGTTTTCATGGGGAAGCGATCGTGATTTACTTTTCATCAAAATCGTATGGCACGAGGGAATGGCCGTGGGGGCAGGCGACTTTAGACTGAAGATGTCAAAATTGTAATAATTTGCCTGGTGGTATCGGATGGGAGGGCCTCTTTCGACCGAGATCGATAGGGCCAGACCTGGCCACCGAAGATATGTCGCCGCCTATGCGTTTGAATGAGCCCGTTCCAGGCCCCAAGCCGGGTGCTTGAACTTGACCAGGCGTAGACTGGCCAGGCTGAATGATCAATCAACTCGTTAGGCATGCCGCAGCCCGCTATTGGAATGCGCATCGACACCGCCTGCCTTTCCCGTCCCTGCAGGGAACTCCATCCTGCTGCCGGCGAGGTGAAAGTCACGTCGGTACGCTTAGCCTATCGCGCGGACGTGCAAAAGAATGAAGCTATGGAACTGTGGTCCCGACCTGGCCCTTGACCGTGCTGACATCGGTGTTGCCGATCGCGCCGTTAGCCGTGACATCGTGCCGGAAATTCGATGACGTCACCGGCGCGGATACCTGCCCCTTCACATTGGAGACATCGGTATTACTAACCGCCCCGTTCCCAGTTACGTCGCCGATCAGGGCCCGGAATTCCGCAGATACGCTGCCCGTGTTGTTCGCCACATCTACGACTCCGCTCAAACTAACCGCCACCGTGTGCTGATTAGGAATGCCCGCCAGATTTACGGTGCACTGATTCGCTGCCGGTCCAATGGTCAGTGAACCAGTAGTGGGCTGACCGCAGTTCGCCACATTGTTAATGAAACTGAATACAATTTTGTGATCGACTCCAATTGTGCCAGTAGCGCCCGGCATACGACCTTCCACCGCATTGTTGCCTAACAAATCAATATCGAACGGAGTGTCGCCGTGCATTTTGCGAGAGGCGACGCTGATCAGCGCCGGAATATTTGGCGAATAGAGTTCGAAGAGCGGTTTGAGGTACGTTTCTCCGCCATCGGAATAGTGACTCCCACCTGCCCAACAGTATGAGCTTGACGTGCAATCGATGGCACCCAGGCCATTGTTAGATTCGCTGCCGTTGGGTGAGGGCACAGTCGTCCAGGCGCTGCCGTCCCAGTGGAAGGTTAAAGTTAAACTGTGTTCCTCGTAATAGGGTGGCCCAACGTTAACGGCATAGCTGCCTACCGCCCAGCAGTCATTCGGAGAGGCACAATCGAGATCGAAAAGTTGGTTCCATTCTGTGACTCCCAGATTCGGTGAGGCAACAATCGTCCAGGAATCTCCATCAAAGTGCTCTATCAACGTCTGATTTTCGCCTCCGTTCTGTCCGACACCGACCGCCCAGCACTCAGAATCGGACGGACACCGCACGCCTATAAGAAAGCTGGCGTCGGTGCTGCTGACGTTAGGGGATGGAACTATTGTCCAGGCGGTGCCGTCCCAGTGCTGGATCAATGTTTGGGTCAGGCATCTATCGAACTCGTCGTCGCAGTCCACTTGCATGGAGCCGACTGCCCAGCAGTCAGACGCTGACGAGCATGTCACATCGCTCAAATCTGCATATTTGCCAACAGAGTCGGGCGACGCGGCAATTGCCCACTGAATCCCGTCCCATTTAAGGATAAGGGCATCTGTTGCGAATCCAACCGCCCAACAAGCTTGCGACGATGTGCAAGTAACGCCGGCCAACTTTGTGTAGCCGCGATTGGGGGACTGAACAATTGTCCACGACTGACCGTCCCAATGCTCAATCAAACTCTGCTCGGGCGCACGCTCATCGCTGCGATAATATCCGACCGCCCAGCAATCGGTTGAGGATACGCACGTTACGCCCAACAGACGGCTGGCGATCCCAACATCGACGGATGGCACGATGTTCCAGGAAACGCCATTCCAATGCCGGATCAGCGTTTTTGCATATGGGGACGTACTCTCGAACCTTCTACCAACCGCCCAGCAGTCTGCTTCTGACACGCACGTCAGGTCCGGTATGGATTCGTAGTAACTTGGGGTCGCCGCCGCAACGATTGACCAACCCGGACCTGTCGACTCGTTAGTCGCGGAGATTACGTGAGGTGAATTTGCCGCTCCCAGGGTAAAAAGACTTAACAGGCCCCCGCTGGTAACTAAAACCGTCGCGACGATTGCGCGTAACCTGGAAAAATTGAACTGTGTGACAAGATTCTGCCGGATTACCGACGGTTGGCCATTTGCTCGCATCGCGGGGGGTTGAAACGAGCTGCAATTCCAGCATTGGTTAAGGGGCCGGTCAATTCATTTATGTCTTTTGGCTGAATTTCGGCTACGGCAGAACTGTGTCCACCTGGGCCTTGGTCGTGCTGACATCGGTGTTGCTGATCGCGCCATTAGCCGTGACATCGTGCCTGAAATTCGATGACGTCACCGGTGCGGATACCTGCCCCTTCACATTGGAGACGTCCGTATTGCTAACCGTGCCGTTCCCAGTTACGTCGCCTAACAGCACGCCCATTGGGACCAGAATACTACCTACTCTGGTCCCATCGTTAACGTTGGAAAGGGTCACCCCGATCCTTTGCGCATTGGTGACGCCGGTTAGGTCGATCTTCACCACCGAGCCAGCTACGCTGGCGCTCGCTGTTCCCGTTCCAGTCGTCACTTTGGCATCGCCCACGGTTACCGGATTGGCAAAGCTTACTACCATCGTGTGCACTCCCGGGGTCGCTTCGGTGCGTGGTTCGATTCCGACGGCGCCGTTAACGCCGACCAATGGCAGTGGCACATCGAAGGTGCCCGCTCCGGGATGCACCTTGCGAGAGACAGCTGAGATCACACTAGGCGCGCTGCCGCCGCACACCGGAACTCCGAGAGTGATGGTGTCGATGCGCGCGCCGGGGTTAACCGCGGGCGCGATGGTGTTGTCCGACCCCAGGCGCCATTTAAGTTGGATTGTCTGGCCATTGGCCGCCGCCGGGAGGTTTACTGAGGTCGTAATGTAGCCGGGCGCCGATTCCGAGCCGGCGGAAAGGCCGGACCAAGCTTGTCGCGTCGTTAGGACGTTGGGTCCTTGCGCCAGGGTGGCGTTATACCCGCCGCTGTTGAAGCTTCCCCCTGCATCCAAAATATCCTGGAACGCTCCGCCCAGAACGGTCGGGATGCTGATTTCCAGAACCATTCCGTCGTATCCAGCTTCGGTGTTGAACAGGTTACGGAAGTTCAATTTTGCGCCTCCGGCTGGAATCGCGATCGGGGCGGAAGTCACTTCGGAAAGTCCGACGTTGTTGGCATTAACCAGAAAGATGTCATTCGGTGCCGTATCCGGAAATGTGGTCGAGGTCACGACGGGCGCGCCGAAGCCTAACGAAATGGTCGACCATCCAGCCGGCAAAGCCGGCGCAGTGACGTTGTCGAAATTCTCAATATTACTCGGAACCAGGCTTCCTATGGTGAAGGTATAGGTGAGGGTGCCGTAGTCAGTGGTTCCATCCAGCATTTTCAAAGAAGCCGTCACCGTGCTGCCGCAGGGAAGAGAAGGATCAACCGTAAAGGTGAAATCACGGAAACCGGCGGTGCCATTCGAACACAGGACTCCGTAGGTCTGAGCTGCCGAAGGAGCAGTAACGCCGCTTCCGGCCTGAAGGGTTCCGGCAAGAGCGGCGGTAGTGCAGATTGCACCTGGACCGCCAAAATTTCTCGCGCCTAACGAAACCGTTACGGTTTCACCTGGATCGAGCACGCCGTTAGGTCCGGCCGAAACTACGGCCGAACCACCATTGCCGATCAGATTGGCCGGGCTCGCAGAGATTTTGAAGCTGCCGACCCGCACGCGCCAGCCGGAAGCGCTGGTGGAGGGCACGTATTCGTTGGTGTGCCAAAAGGTTAAATCATCCGAGGGATCGACTGAGAGTGAAGTGTAATCGCCCCAGCGATTTCCGCCGCCGGTTTGCGAGCCGGTGCCGGCCACAATGGTTCCTTCACCCAGAGGCATCGTGCCTAACGGGCTGCTGGCAAAGCGGCCGGTATAGGAGACGCTGGGAAAACGGGTCGAGCTCGACGAGCTGTAAGCCAGGGCCATGTTTCCTTCTCCATCCATGGCGATACTGCCCATCCAGCGATGCACCCCGTCGGTCAGTCCCGGGGCGAATGTGCCCTCCTGGTAAACAACCGGATTGCTGTTAGGGCTGCGTAATTCCCACCAGCGAATCCCGGAAATTTCACCTGCTGGTCCTGTGCCGGCGGACACGGATTGATTGGTGACAAGAGACTCGTGGGTACCGAAATTTCGATAGGCCAGCCGGAACAACGGCCGTTGCCGGATCCCGAGATGGTCAATCCGATTGGTGGTGTTGGGCTGAGGAATACAGGCCCGGCCGCCGGCGCACAGTCCCAGATCGGAATTAAATGAGGCGACCGGAATGGTGTTGGCCAGGACAAAGGTGGAATTCGCGGGAGTATTGAAGTCGGCGGTAAACTTCCACAAGAGCAGCGCATCCTGCGGCGCGCCGTAGGGCCCGTTGTTATCCATCGAACCGAGAAAATAGTTAGGGCTTCCCGGGGGCGGAAGGTTCGGCCCGTCGAGATCGCTCGGCAACAAGCCGTCGCCCACGACATAGGCGGGAGTCGGCGGCGCCAAAAACGAGATAATCGTCGCGTTGGGATTTCCGGCGATCGCTTCCGCTCGATTGAGCGCATAGGCCCCTACGCCGGCAAACCCGCCCTGGGGTGGGAATTCGCGGGTGCTAATGTAGTACGCGTCCGGCCATACCGACGCCTTAGGGTAATCGGGGAAATTGATTCCCGTCGAAATCGCGTACCGGTAGTAGGTTCCGGTGGGATCCGGGCTGGTGGATACGGCAACGCAGAAATAATAAACCGGCCCCTGCGAGGTGAACTGCGACAGAAACCATCGATCTGCCAGATGATCGTAAACTACGACCGGATCGCCCGCGTTTTCAATTTCACAAAGGCCGCCAAATCCAGTCCAGAGTGTGTTGCTCGCGGCCGGGCCGTAAACCGACGACCCCGTTTTGGTGAAGATTTGAAAACTCAGGTTCGCCATCGTAACCACGTGGTTTGGGCCGACTGAACCGTTGGGATCGGGTGGCGCTACCCCGCTGGCATTCGGCTGGCCGTCGAATGAAACAATCGGGCCGGCGACTTCCCTCCCGCCGGTGATAGCCTGCACCACCGGATCTGTTTGCGGTGCGAAATGGGTGGACCTGGGGACAATGTCGCGGTCTTCGTTCTCCCGAAGTTCGCCCAGTCCGGGAGGAATCACCGGTATTTCGCGCAAAGGCGGCGAAACGTCGAAGTGAACCACCGGCAACACCCCGCGATATTGCGCCGCGATAGTCGGCGCCTGCGATTTGTTCTGTGCGGACGTGCTCCGAAATGCGAGAAACACAAATACCAGACTGAAAACGCACAACAGGAGGCCGATGACGCCGCGCGCGTAAAAGAACGCCGCCTCTCGTCGACTCTTCTTTTTCTTCATATTTTGGCCGGGTTAGTTAGGCGTTACGGCAGGCTCGTGCTCGCTTGTTGCTTGGTCATGCTAACATCGGTGTTGCTGATCGCGCCATTGGCGGTTACGTCATGCCGGAAATTAGAAGATGTTACCGGCGCGGTTACCTGCCCCTTGACGTTAGACACGTCGGTGTTGCTGACTGTGCCGTTAGCGGTTATGTCGCCTAACAGGATGCCTGCTGAAATCGAAACGTTGCCTGTTCCGGTACCAGCGTCCACACCAGTCAGAATAACAGTTAGGCGCTGAGCATTGGCCACATTATGTAGATTGACCGTGACCGTCGATCCCACGACGATTGGAGGGTCCGCGGTAGCCATATTGTCGCTGCTAGTCACCATTACCCCACCCACTGTGACCGCGGCCGGGAAAGTGACCACAACCTGATAATCTTTGCCGCCCGGCGTGCCCAGGCGGCATTCGATCGCGGGTGACGGCGGTAACAAATCGATGTCGAAGGTGCCGGCGAGGCCATGGACCTTGCGCGACACCGCGCTGACCGGCACCGGCGCTCCGGGGACGGTGAACGCCACCGATTGAACCGGCGAAAGCGCGCACCCGCCCCGGACTGATTGTCGGGCATACAGGATGTGCATTCCCGGACTCAAATTCGAGAAGTTCGATTGCCAGGTCCCGTCGGGATCGCTCGAGGCATTCGTCGGGAACGAGAAGTTAGGGTCGTCCAGTGACAGCTCGACCGTACCGTCCAGCTGCATCCCCGCGCCCATGACGTAGGTGAATGCCCCCGACGCGTCCACTTGAATTGGCAGACTGCTGGGATTGAAAATATTCTCGCAGGAAGTTGGCGGAGGGGGGCAGGGAGGAGCCGCTAAAGGGCCGCGTTCCGACATTGCGTAGCCAGTCACGCTGTAAAGACGAGCTCCGTTAGGCGGATTCCCAACGAGACCTTTTGGAATGGTTAAGGTAATTGTGCCCGGAGCGGTATTGCTGATAGCTGCTGTCACTTGGAGTGAGTTTATCGCGTCGGGGTTGTAAGTAAGGTATTTTTTGGAGAGAGCGGAGCGGACCACACCGAGCGTTCCAGTCCGGCCTAACGCCTGGCCGCCCCGGACTTCGGCCGCAACCCAAAACACGCGGTCGATCGGATCGGCAACACTCTCGTCGTAGTCCCACTGAACGAGATAAAGCAAACCGTCTCCGCCGCCGGTACCGGTGGCAGTGGCGAGCGCAGTAGTCGTAGCATCCGCCACTTGCATGCGCACGATCAAATTGGTGGCGTCCTCCGTCATATCGACCTGCCGAATGTCGAGTGCGGGAACGTTGGATCCAATGACCGGGCCGTGATCGGGGAATTTCGCATCGCCAGCCTCATCTCGATCAAACGTCCCTGGCGGAATGCTGTGCGTTCCCTGGACTGACACCGACGACGTGACCACCGCGTTGTTAGCCGGCGAAGTGATGGCAACGGGCCCCGACTGGCCCAGCGTGCCGACGGACGCGAAAAGGCTGGGCCCGCAAATCTGTTTACTAAACATGACATAAGGCCCACCCCCAGCCGTCGGGGTTGCCGCCGTCACTCCCGACTGGTTGGTGTTGTCGTTCCAGGTGATCATCGCTGCCCCGCGATCGTCGATCGTGACGGACGGATACTCGAGAAAGCTCCGGTCGCCCGATTCTCCTACCACATTGCCGGGGACGTCACAGAAAGTTCCGCCGGTGCACAGGTTACCAAAATGAATGGTCGTTTCGCTGACTTTCGTGTAACTAAACGATGGCGCTGAATCCAAAGCATTCAGGGTTTGTGCCATGTAAATGTCCCATCGGTTGTCGGTGCTCGCGGAATTACCGGCGATACTGCCGCGGTACCATACGATGTCGACGCGGCCGGGATCTCCCGCAATGATCCAGGGCATCTGAACGGTACCAGTGCCTTCCGGTCCGGTCGTTGGGCTTACTCGCTTTACGTTCGACCAGCTATTGCCGTGATCCGTTGAAGTCATCATGAAAATCGCAGTAGCGTTCGACCACGTGACGTACAGATTTCCCGCCACGTCGACAGCCATCACCGGAAACACTTTCGAAACTGTGCCGCCTGGTGTGCCGATCACCAGGTCATCCTGGATGATCGCGCCGCCCGTATCGGGATCGCGGATACGCAGGACCTTGAGCGTCCCGCCGGAATAGTAGAGCTGGTAGACAACAATGTAATCGGTGCCGCCGAAATTACGTTTCGTTTGATCGACAATCATCGGCCCGGATTGGGTCAGCCCGCTGACATTGAGCTGCTGAGCGTTGTTCCAGGTCAGACCGGCGTCCCGCGTTCTATTGAAGTGGAAGCCACTCCCGAGACTCACCGACAGGTTGCGCACGGCCATGTAGCCCCGGCCATCCCCGAAAGCGCCAACCCAC
>DATFCK010000454.1:0-3793 GCA_035253185.1 Chthoniobacterales bacterium
ACGCGAACTCGGCGCGATCGGAATTCGCGAGTTCACCAACGTGAAGACGGTGTGGGTGGCTTGAGGTAGCGGGTGGTCACCGACCAGCCATGGCGATTGGGTCAATCGCCGCTACCATGCGAAACACCCTTACGCTCCGCCCTTGAACTGATCTTCCTTGTTCTTGAATAGAACGTTGAAGGTCGTTAGGGAACCGTAGCACCGGGTAATGTATTGGTGCAGATCGAATTTGTCCGCTTCGCTCAATTTGTCGGAGGCATTTACCTTCTGCTCCAGCACGCGCAGATTGTTTCGGATCATCACGATCTTGTGAAAGAACGTCTCCAGCGGAACTTCTTTTGGTTGAAGCGAGGAATCGGCCCCTTGCATAACCAAAGTGCCCTTCTGCCAACGGTTCGCCAAACCTTCCACAATGGAATCGGCTTTCTGCAAACCGAGCGCATCCACCACCGCTTGGGCGGTGTCGCGAATCAAGCTTTCGAGCGGCACCTGCAGATCGCTGACTTGCGCGGCCGGTTCCGCCAGCATCAAATCGCTCGATTCCGGCGCGATCGTACGTTGCGTCCCATCGAAATTAATCTCGGCAGTGTGCTCCGTTAGCGACTTTACCACGCCCTCACCGTAATTCGGATGCCGCACCTTCATTCCAATCTGCAGTGCTCGAATGCCTAATCCCATAATGATCTCAACCTGCAAAATGGCGGGCCGATCGCAAGTTCATCTACGACCCGCCAACGCCTTTTCCTGCTTTTTGCATTGTGGAACCACATCGATTCAGCGCATCTTTTCCCCGGCCCGATGATTGCCGACTCCGCCAGCGTACCAATTCGAAATTATCCGGCCGGCTTCCGGCCACGCCGCGGATTGAACTGGTTCATCATCGGACTGCTTTACGCGTCGTTTTACATGTGCCGGTACAATTTCCGGTTTGCGACACCGGGGATGATCGCGGACTTCGGCTTCTCCAAGTCGCAGATCACCGATATCCTGGCGGCCTGGTCAATCGCTTATGGCTGTGGTCAGCTGATCAACGGGTTGTTCACCGATCGAATCGGAGGAAAAGCGGCGATGCTGATCGGGGCAATCGGCACGATCACCGCGAATCTGATCTTCGGTTTTGGCTCGTTCGCCGGCACGTTCAGCACCTTTGCATTGATCTGGCTGATGAACGGCTACTTCCAGTCGTTTGGCGCCCCCGGCATGATCAAAATGAATGCCGCGTGGTTCAATCGCACCGAGCGCGGAACCTTCGCCGGCATTTTCGGCTTCATGATCCAAATGGGCCAATTTGCAATCAACAATCTGGCGCCGCTGATCCTGGCTGGATTTACGGTCGGCGCCTGGGTGGTGGCCAAAGGAGACTGGCACTGGTTGTTTCGAATCCCGCCAATGATTGTCGCGGCGGTGGCGGTGTTACTCATCATTTTCGTAAAAGAAACGCCGGAGTTGGCCGGGTATAGCAATGTAATCGAGCATGAGCCGGGAACGGAAGGTAATACCCGAACCAGTCTCAAAGAATCGTTCCTAACTATTTTTACGCACCCGCTGGTGTGGTTCTACGCACTGGCTTACGCCTGCACCGGCGCCGTTAGGAACAGCTCGGATCAACTGATGGTCCTGTACTTTCACGATCAATTGAAATTGAATCTTGAGGAAAAGCCGCCGGCGGTGTTTTGGACCGTAAATTTGATGCCGCTCGTCGCGGTGCTTGGATCGTTCAGCGCCGGAATAATTTCTGACAAGGTTTTCAAGGGTCATCGATCGCCGGTGGCGATGACGCTGTATTTCTTCGAAGCGTTCGTGATCATGATTGCGGCATTGGTCATTGCCAGTGGCGCGGTCAACCCCACTCCAACCGGAATTTTTCTGGGCTGCCTTTTCCTGATCCTGGTCGCGCTAACCGCAAATTCCACGCATGCAATTGTCGGCACCGCTGCGCCGATGGACATTGGTGGCCGGAAGATGGCCGGATTCGCGTCCGGCGTGATCGACTCATTCCAATATTTCGGGACTGCGATTGCACTGCCGATTACCGGTCGCTTAATCGAAAAATATGGCTGGGGCATTTGGTATCCTACCATGGCAAGCTTCGGCGTAATCGGCGGGTGCGCCATGCTTCTGGTGATGCGCAAACAGCGCCGGCTCGCGGCGCTTGGACGCTAAAGCGACAGCGTCAGCTGTTCGTTAGGCCGGCGAAACGCCGCGGTGGAAAGATGCGGACGCTCGCCCATACCATTCCGCCGGCAGGCGACTTCGAACATCGCTTCGATTTGCTCGGCGAAAATACCTTCGCCAGTTTGGCGCTTTCGCCAGCGTGAATCGTAAATCTTCTCCCCTCCCCGGGTGTGGCGAACTCGCTCCAAGACTTTCGCTTTTCTCTCCGGAAAATGCTCGTCCAGCCAATGATCAAACAGCGGCGCCACCGCCCAGGGAAGACGCAACAAAACGTAACCGGCAAACTGCGCCCCTGCTTTGGCGCAGGCTTCGACGATGTTCGGAATTTCGTGATCATTGATGCCCGGAATTACGGGCGCAACCATGACACCGACTGGAATATTGGCGCATCGCAACTGCGCCACTGCATCCAGCCGCGCCGCGGGAGACGACGTCCGAGGTTCCAAAATCCGCTGCAGATTTGGATCCAAACTTGTCACCGACAAATTTACCGCCACTGCCTGATGATCCGCCAGGTCCGACAGCACATCGATATCGCGCGTCACCAGCTTGTTTTTGGTCAAAATCCCTACTGGGTTTCGAAATTTCGCGAGCACTTCAAGGCAGCGGCGGGTCAACTGCATCTTGCGTTCAACCGGCTGATAACAATCGGTCACGCCGCTCATCATCAACAATTGCGGTTTCCATTTCGGCGAACTCAGCTCAGCCTCCAGAAGCTGAGGTGCGTTTTCCTTAACCACGATCCGCGATTCAAAATCAAGGCCGGCCGAGAATCCGAGATATTCGTGGGTCGGTCGGGCAAAACAGTAGATGCAGCCGTGCTCGCATCCGCGGTAGGGATTGATGCTGGTTTCAAAACCGACGTCAGGGCTTTGATTACGCGCGATGATGGTTTTGGTCGCGTCGCGAAAATATTGGGTTGTCCGGTTAGGCCGCTCGCCATCAGCATTTGGATCATCCTGGACGACATCGGTATCACCAGAATCGATGTGAAGTTTCTCGAATCGATTCGCCGGGCTCCACGATGCGCCGCGTCCGTGGATTGCCGGAGTCGGTGGCGGCGCTTCGTTAATGATCGGAACGAATTTCTTCGCCTTCCGTTTGGGCGCTGGACTCGGGCGTTGCACTCGATATGTTCACATGAACGGTATGACTTGTCCAGCCACCCTGTAGCGGCGATCTATGACCGTCGGATTCGAGCTCAGCCAGATTGGCGGTGACACTGATTATTTGGCGGAGGGGGTGGGATTCGAACCCACGATTTTCCGCCTTGGGTAACCGTGGCCGCGCAAAGCTTTGGGTTGTTTAGGTAAAGTTTGCTTTCCTTTGACATTTTGTATCCATTGGTAGCCACTCCCATTATGGCATCCCTCGGACGGCGCAAAGGTTCGGCCTTTTGGCAACTCTGTTACCGGGACCCGGCGACTGGCAAACGGCACCGGGACCCTACCGGCCTCCGGATCGGGGACCGGATGCAAACACGACAAGCGCGCGAGCTCTGCGCCCGGAAAACATATGAGGAAAAACAAGCGCCCCGAACCATCCACCGAGAACGCTGGCCCGCCTGGGTCCGCGCTTTCTTCGATCAACGCTATGCCGATTCGGAGAAAACTCGCAA
>DATFCK010000455.1:0-7046 GCA_035253185.1 Chthoniobacterales bacterium
CAGGGGATTCTTAAATCAACGGACGCCGGCTCTACTTGGACGATGTTAGGCGCCAATGTCTTTGGCCTGGCTTTGCCGCAACCAGCCGGGCAATTCCCCCAGTATCAAGCGGTCGGCAAGGTTCGCGTCGATCCACGCAACAGCAACAACGTTGTAGCTGGCACTAAGACCGGTTTGTATTTTTCGTACGACGGTGGCGAAAACTGGACTGGGCCCTGCACGACTAACAATTTTTCGACCCAGCGCCAGGATATCACCGGCCTGGCTTTGAGTGATACCGGGACGAGCACCCGGATCATCGCAGCGGTAGGAGTGCGCGGGTTTCCGACCACGGTTCAGTACAATCTCGGCCAAAATGGCGCGAACGGGATTTACAAAGGAACAATACCGGCCAGCGGTTGTCCTAACGATTTCACGCCGATCACCACCAACGCAAATGGCTGGACCGGCCTCAACGCTACCAGCGGTGTGCCATGCAACTTCCCGCTCACCTATAACGCGGCTACGCGGTGTGCTGCCGGTAGCAACCAGGTCGGACGCATCGATATCGCAGTGGCTCCGAGTAACTCCAATTATATTTACGCCCAAGTCCAGGCCATTAATCCGCAGTCGACCTGCGGCAATGTCGCGGGCTGCCAGCTCGGCGCTTACCGCACCACCGACGGCGGAACCACCTGGACACAAATACCGGGGTCAGCCGGCGCCGATCTTAATGATTGCGAAGCTGGAGCCGGCGACTACGGCCAAAATTGGTACGATCAGGGTCTGGCGGTCGACCCGACCAATCCGGATCGCGTTTTCTTCGACACCTTTGAAATATGGTTCTGGCAGGATTTGTTCCCGGTCGATCCTGACCCGATGGGCACCTGGACCGACGTGACCTGCGGTTACGGCACTAACAACTTTAATGTCCACGTAGATCAGCATGCGCTGGCATTCACGCCTAACGGCCTAACTTTACTGGCCGGTAACGATGGCGGAGTTCATGGCACGAATAGCGCCTTCCTGGGCGCCGGCGTCGGCCCGACGTGGTTCAACATGGATACCGGCCTGAATACGATCGAATTCTACTCCGGCGATATCAGCGGGAATTTCGCCACCTCCCCTAACCCGGTGGCCAATGGCGGCGCGCAGGATAACGGCTCCAGCTCAATTCAATTTAGCGGAACGCCGACCGGGCCGGCGGAATGGCAGACCGGCAAAGGCGGCGATGGCTTCTACGGCCGGATCGATCCGGTCGGCACCGGAACCAGCTTGCGGTTATGGCAGGGAAATAACAGCGGACACCTGCATCGCTGTACCAGCAATTGCAGCGCATCGGGTGCAGCCTGGAGTGATCGCACCGGCGGGTGGCTAAGCGACGTTCAATCTTTCATTTTGCCTTACGATCTGTTTCATGGCGGCATTCCCGGTGGCGATGATTGCGGCCCGGCGGGTGCGACCACCGGCTGCGGCAACCTCGCCGTGGGCACAACCCGAGTCTGGGAAACCGTTACAGGCGCCGCGGCCACGCCGACCTGGTACGTCACCAACAGTCCTTCCAGCCAGAACATGACCAAGCAGACGCTGGGAAATCGCTCGTTTATCAACCAGGTAAAGTACTCGCCGAAATACAAGAGCGTTGCTGCCGTAGGCACCAATGACGGCAACTACTGGATCGGTTTTAATTTGGGCACTGGCGTCGCCGGCCAGGCCAACTGGGTAAATGTCACCGCCAACAACCTGGTGTTGCCTAACCGACCTGTTCTTGGGGTTGCGCTCGATCCGACCGTCAGCGCGGCCAATCTTCCAATCGGGTATGCCGCGGTTGGTGGTTTTAATGAAAACACGCCTTCAACTCCCGGACACGTGTTCCGCATCGTCTGCGACGCGAACTGTGCGAATCCGGTGATCCAAAACAAGAGCGGTAACCTGCCGAACATTCCAGTCGATTCAATCATTGTGAACCCAAACTTGCCTAACCAGGTATTCGCGGGCACGGACTGGGGATTATACTTTACCGATGACGTCAGTGCGGCTTCGCCGATCTGGTATCGATTCGATAATGGTCTCCCCCATGTGATGATCTGGGACATGCAGATCGATCGCGGCTCGACCACGCTGTCGGTGTGGACACGCGGTCGCGGCGCTTACGTTTGGCCATTGCCAACTTCGCCGATTGCGCCCGCCTTAAAGATCCTTTTCATCAACAAGTCCGGAAACGGCGCGTTACTGGATTGCCTGGGCGTGCCGAACGTGATCAATCGCATAGAAGCGACCGCCGATTTGACCGCGCCTAACAGTTGGACCACGATCGGCTGGCCAACCGCCGGCAACAACGGCGCGTTCCAGTTCAACGATCCGAGTCCGCCGGATCCCTCAAAACGGTTTTACCGGCTGGCTTATCCGTAGTTTGCCGCCGGCGTTCTAACCGCTGGTTCAAGAAATACGGCCCCCGTAATTACCCGTTTCGGGCTTCGGCTCAGCGCACTGAACGCCTAACGATCACTGGGGGCCTGGGCTGGATCCCCAACGCTTTCTCGATCGCCCGCGGATCGCAGATTCGGCCGTTTTTGATCACTGTCGCAATGTTTCGGATCTGGCGAATGTCTTTCGTCGGATCCCCATCGACCAGGATCATATCAGCCATCTTGCCGGCAGCGATCACTCCGCGATCGTTAGTCACACCCATTACCGTTGCCGGTGTAAGGGTGGCCATCCGCAACACTTCGGGTGCGGGAATTCCGGCGCGGACGTAAAGTTCCAACTCGTGATGAAGCATATAGCCTGCGAGCGAATCGGTACCGGGAATGATGGTTACCCCCGCATCGTGAAGCGCCTTCAGCAGCTTCAACATCGATGGAAAGGCCGCGCGATAGGCTTCTTCCTTTCCCTTGGGCACCTCCAACGCTCCGCTCAGTAATGCGCGACGAACCTGCGGCGGAAAACGGGGCGCAATCTCCTCCAGGCCGGGTGTCAACTTGCTTGGGTCGCCGCAGAAAAGGCCTTCGAAAATATTTACGGTGGGATCGACCACCGTGTGATGCTTTTTCAGGAACCCGATAAACTCGCGAACAACGGGCTTTTCGGGAGTAAAGTCCCGCGCTCGTTCCGCCACTTTAATAAATCGATCTCGATTCCGCGTCTCTTTTACCTCCGGAAACAAAAAATTCAGCACGATAAAATTCAGATGCTGGATCTCATCGGCGCCATTCTCGATGAATTGCCGCGCCGACATGAACGCGGGAACGTGCCCACTCACCCGCAATCCCCGAGAGTGCGCCCGTTCGGCAATCACCGGAACCAGCTCGAGTTTTACGGACGAGTAAATTTTGATCTGCACGTACTCATGGTCCGCGTACCAGTTGACCGCCTTGATCGCTTGCTCAGGATTGTCGACGCGCATTTTGGTAGGGCCTGCGAACTCTCCGATGCCGTCAATTATCCCAGCCTTCAAAACGGTGGGACCCAGCTCGGAGCCGGCATTGAATCGCTCAACCCGCTTCAGGAAGGTGTCGGTGTTGTTGGCCATGTCGCGGGCGTTCGTTACGCCGTTAGCCAAATCCAGCGCGCCATCGATGTCGCCAAAATGCTGATGGTTATCCCACAGTCCCGGCATTAAAAAACGCCCGCGACCATCGATCGTCTCCGCATCGTCGTTCGCTTTGAACTCGCCATCCTTGCCTACTCGAATTATTCGCTGGCCGCGAACGACCACTGTCATTCCTGGGGTTACGCTGAGGTCGCGAGGATCGAATAATCGGACGTTTCGAATGACGAGATCACCATGTGGCAGCCGGGTTGTTTCGCCTGCGACCCATTCCGACCACTTCTGATCGCTCTTTTGTTGCGCCTCCAATAATGCCGCAATGGATGGTTGGTATCGTTCGGCCACTGTCGACAGCCATTCCGAAAGGACACCTGCCATTTCATCGTTGCCGTCGAGCCAGATCGATTGCGGCTGGAAACCGACCCCGCTGATTCGATATTCTGTTAATTCCGCACCCGCCGCTTTGATGTTGCCTGCCTCTTCGATGGTCGCCTCTCCGGCCGGCAGGAGAGTCAGGGTGTGGTTAGGCGATTTTAAAAGGGCGCGAGCCAGAACGGCGGTGAATTCCGGCGGAGGGTTGGCCGGCAAATAAAAAGCCGGTGCCGCGAGGGTGAGATTTCCCTTTTCCAGTCGATTCTTCCAACTCGCTCGGCCATCCTTAACCGCGAATTCCTCCTCGATTGGCGACTTCATGTAATCGTTGCCGCTTGCCTTGTATTCGATCGGGACACCAGATGCGTCGACTTTCCAGGTGGCCACAATATGGTCACCGCGCCCACGATCGGAGTAGAAGTATTCGGCCCGGACTCCGCCGGTTGAATCGACCTGAACCGTCTGGCTGCCAGCGACGTTATCCGACAAAATTATTTTGTCGGTGCGACTATTCTCGGCGGCGACAACCGGGCTCGACCAAAGTGCCATGGCCAGACATATCGCAACGACTAATGGTGCAGGGTTGTTGTAGCCGCGGTCTATGACCGCCCCAATGCCTGAGCCTCGGAGCTGACAACGCGTCGCCCCAAAAGAAAGTCGTTTGAGATAGCTCGTCATCACCTAACCACTTTACGCTTCACCAGATCAAACACCTCGCGTACTTCATCCACCCGAAGTAAGAAAGCTGCCGCAAAGAATGACATTGCCGCGACCGCGATAACGGCAAGCAATTCGACCGTCTCCTGCCAAAGTGGCAAACCGGGCTTCAAGATTTGCAGGCCTAACCAGGAAATCGCGGCCAGAACTCCTCCGGCGACGGTCAATTTTACCAGAAGTCCAAATAAGCGGGTGGTTTCGAGTCGCCCGGAATAACGCCGCATCATAATGTAAAGGAGAACGAAGTTCGTTAGGGCAACGATACTGGTCGAAAGTGCCAGCCCTCGGTGATCAAACTGCATCCGGACCAGGAAGAACCAGTTCAGGCCCAGATTGATCAGGACACATAACATGCTGACCAGCATCGGCAGATAGCGTCGATCTAAGGCATAGAAAGCCGGCGCCAACACTTTCACCGACGCGTAGGCAACCAATCCGATCGCATAAAACTGCAGCGCCACCGCCGTCTGATTCGTTGAATAGGAAGTGAAACGGCCGTGTTCGTAAATGACCGAAATGATTGGCCGGGCCAGGATGATCAAACCAATCGCCGCCGGAATGGTGAGCACCATTACCAGCCGCAGCGCGTGGGCCAGCGCGGAGCGAAAGCCGGCGCTATCCCCTACTGCGGCACTTCGGGAGACTAACGGCAACGTTACGGTACCGACCGCGACGCCGAAAATTCCGAGAGGTAACTGCATCAGGCGAAACGCAATGTTTAACCAGCTAACCGGACCATCCATCACCTCTCCGGAGGCGTCTCGGATGCTGGCGGCGAAAGCGCTGTTAACCAGAACATTCACCTGCACTGCGCTGGCCGCGATTACCGCCGGTCCCATCAAAGTCAAGACCGTGCGAACTCCGCTGTCACGCCAGCGAAAGTCCGGCCGAAACATGTAGCCGACGCGAGCCAGCGACGGGAATTGCGAGGTCAGCTGCCAAAAACCGCCGATCAATGTGCCAAGCGCCAAACCGATCAATGAGCGGGTGCCAAAATGGGGATCCAGCCACCAACCAAGTGCTACACCAGCGATGATGGACCCAAGGTTAAAGTAGCTCGATGCCATCGCCGGAGCACCGAAAACATGCTTCGCGTTCAACATGCCCATGGTCAACGCGGCCAGCGAAACGAGCAGTATGAATGGCCACATGATGCGCGTGAGCAGAACGGTCGTGGCGGTTTTTTCCGGAGACCAGTTGCCCGCTGTCATCAGATGAATCAATTGTGGCGCGAGCAGGATCCCGAGGAGCGTGACCGCGCTCATGAATACCGCGGTCAACGTAGCGACCTTGTTTCCGAGTCGCCACGCCGCATGGTCGCCTTCATTGGCAATCTTTTTCGAAAAGGTCGTGATGAATGCGGTAGAGAGAGCGCCTTCCGCGAACAAATCTCGCAACAAGTTAGGCACCCGAAACGCCATCAGGAACGCGTCCAGGTCTTTTCCAGCGCCGAACAGCCCGGCGAACACCTGCTCACGAACCAGACCGAGCAAACGCGAGCACATCACCGCGATGGCAACAACGCCGGTCGCGCGTGCGCTTACCCGCTGCCCTTTAGCCGGAGTCATCGGCGAACAAACAACAGTCAGTCAGCAGCGAGTAAAGGGAAAACTCCTGAAATCAACGGGTTAATCAAAGATCTATCCGAATGAACGGCTGATTTGTACTATAATGCCGGAGGCATGTCACAAATTAGCCGATGGTGAAGCGAAGGTCGTGGGCGAAACCACCGGATAGTTACACAAGATGCCAGCACCCGGGCGGGGGCGCCGGAGCATCACATTGTTTCCTCCGCCCCATCCGGGACGACTTCTTTGGTTGTTATATTCCCGGTGGTTGCCGTTGGTCACCACCGGCTAATTTCTGTTGTCCCTCCGGGACTGAATCACTTGCCTCACTCTTTCTTTACATCCACCGTCAGAAACCGTTGATAGGCGAATGAAGCGACCAGGGCGACAACCGCGACGCTGATAAAGGCAGCGATACGATACAGCTGGCTGAGCTTGTCGAGATCGTGAAAGAAAAGCTTGGCCAACGCCAGACATAATAAAGCGACCGCAGCGAACCGCAGCGCCCGAATCTGTTTGGACATTCCGAGCACCAGCATTCCAAAGGCGAACAACGCCCAGCTGATCGTGTAGGTCATGTCACGCGCGAAATTGCCGGCGAAAGAGAAAGTTAATGTCGGTCCGATCGAAAAATAATCAGCGATTTCGATATTGAGCAGGAGGAAGAATACGATTCCGCTCAGCGTGTATAAAAACGGCGAGCCCACCCGTTCGTACTGGTGTTCCCGGGGCTGGCCAAACCAGTAAGCTCCCGCGAACAAACACAAACCGGCAACGCCGTAAGCGTACAGATACCAATTGAAGATCGGCGTCTGACTGCGCGGATGATACTCAAGCACTGCGGGATTTAGGGCGAGTCG
>DATFCK010000456.1:0-5151 GCA_035253185.1 Chthoniobacterales bacterium
CTAGGGTTCATTTTCGGCCGGCGTCGCGTAGAGCCGGTTAATCAGATTACGCAGGGTGTAATCGCCGGCGTTGTTCAGGGCCGATTCCTCCCGCTCCTGCACCAAATGAAGTATGAAGACCAGGATCGCGCTCTGGACCAGCGCCACCATGGTGCAGTCGAACCCGACCCCGAGTGTGCTGGCTACCTCATGGATATCGAAAACCTTCGATTTATCCCCCGCGTCAGACAAAGAGGCGCCTAACGAAAATACCGTGCCGATAAAGCCTAACGTCGGCACTACCCAGGCGATGAACCGGACCAGGCCATACCGCAAATCAAGCCGGTGACTCATCAGCTCGAGCTGCTGGCTCATGACCCCGGAGGCTTGCTCCACCGATGAGCTCGATTGGAATTGCAGGATCGCCAGATTGATCAGCGATGGTAAAAAGCCGTTGTCATGGTCGAACAGATTCGCCACTCGACGCCGGATCGGACCCAGGTCTCGGGACAGCAAAACCGTTCTGTCATCCTCGGGCAAAAGATTCGCGCCCAGAAACGACTGTTCCCGCACTGCGATGCGCCATCGCACAAAAAGTTCGGCCAACCCAACGAAAAACACCACGTGCATCACGTTCTGAATAGTGAACGGATAAATGAAATGATGCGTCGGCTTATCCAGGATCAAAACCGCGGCCCGCCCCGACAACACCAATGAAAGAAACCCAATGAACAGAACACTCCCGGCCAAACCTAAAGCAAGCGCAGTGGATCGTTTCGGTTTTTCCCACAGCGTCGCCAGTCCGGGCCGCAGCGTCGCTGAGGCACCGCTAAAATCGAATCCGCGGTTTTTGTTTAATCCTGCTTCGCCTTCAGCGCCCACGGAACTCATTCTTAATTAAATTCGCCCGCGACCCGATTGAACCCGGGGCTCAAACGCCAGCCAGTTGAATAACACCGCCTTCACCGCATCCGGTTATTTAAGGTCATCCGCGCGGCGGATAACCCTGTAAAGGGTAAGAAAACGGGGTCTACTCAGGCAAGGCGATTTTAACCGGTGGCAGCGCTTGATCGAGCCCCGGCGGGGAGGCTGGCGACATAGGGATTGGAGTGAATTTTTTGGGTCAGAAACAGTCTAATCAGAAGCGGCCCTTTTCGGCCGGCTGCCGAATTATCAATATGCTTCCCGACGTATTTCTTGACCAGTACCGCATCAGTAAGGCGGCCGATGGCACTCCGATGGAGGTGGCCCGGAATGGACCGGCCATCACCTACAAGGCCTCGGACCTCAAGTCGGGGGCTCCGGTCACGCTGACGGTAGTTCCAACAATCAGCGTCGACCCGGCCGAACGCGAGCGGTTCGAACAAAAGGCACGAACCGCCATGCTGTTGGATCACGTCAACGTAGCCAAGACCGTGGCTTTCGGTGCGGTCGATGATTCGCTCGTTTTCGTATCGGAATATCCGCTCGGCGAATCGGTCGATGCCTGGGTTAAAGTGCATGGTCCAATGCCGGCGGACGCAGTCCTCAGGGTCGCGTTACAAATCGTTTCAGCGCTCGGGGCCGCTAGTTTTCATGGTCTAAACCATCCCGCGATTCAGCCCGCTAACATCGTGATCGTTACCGGTAAGACCGCCGAGGGTGGCTGGCCGCTGGTCAAGCTCACTCATTTCGCGCTTTCCGGTTTGAAAAGCGCGCCTGGTCATGCCGAACCGGACGTCAGCGCATCGGACTACGCCAGCCCGGAACAGTTGCTCCAGGGCCAGGTCGATTTCCGGTCCGAAATTTACTCGTTAGGCGCAACCATGTGTTTTTTGTTAACCGGAATTTTCTATTCCGCTTACCCGCGATCTCCTCAAACCAAGCGATTCCGCGGTCCGCTTCGGAAATTGGTCGCTCGGATGCTGGAAGACGATCCGGCGTCGCGGCCACAGGATCCGGTTCGCCTTACGGAAGAACTGCGGAACTGCCTGGTGGCGGTCGAACGCCGGCAACGGCTCCAACGCCAGTACGGCTTTCCAGTTCCGGAAATCGTCAAGAAACCGAAAAGATTACCGCGGTTCCAGCGCCGGGCGCGCACTCGTCCGGTGCCGCTGCTGGCACCAGTCGGGGTGAGGACTGTTGCCGACATCGACCCGGACGTGCCGGTTGTATCACCCGCTCGCCGACTCCGCCCGTCCTGGGCAATCGTCGCCGGCCTGCTGGCGTTAGGCCTGATCGCCGCTTTGGTTCTGCCCGAGGACGTGGTGACCGCGGCGTTCCATCGTAACAGATCACCTGAGACTATTGGCGTACCGATTGGGGTGCCGGATTCTTCGCCCACAACCGTCGCCGCCGTGGCGTCAAAGCCTTCATTGGCAGTCACTGAAAAGCCTGAAGCGGCCACCGGAGCGGCGTCAACCACGGCTGCGTTTTCGCAAAACAAAAATTCAGCTCAAGCTCCATCCACCGCAGCTGGTTCCGACGTAGCAGTTGCTTCTTCACCTCAGCCGGCAGCAGAACAGAAGGACTCCTTGCCGCCGTCACCACAGCCCATCTCCGAGAGTGCCGGATCCGAGGTGGCGACGAACGCCGCGCCCTCGAATCAATCCGAGACGACAGTGGCTCAGGTTGACCGGTCGCCCGCTTCGGCGACCAGCGCTCCGGCATCACCATCCCAGGTCGCGGTTAAGTCTGACCCAGTCGCACCAGCGCCATCGTCATCTGAACCGACGCCCGCGGTGGTAGTGGCAAACAATGCTCAGACCCGCGAACCGATTCCGCCTGCTGAAGCCCCGAGTGAGCGAACGGACGTTCCCCAAAGCGAAAGCTCAGACCCAAATCAAACCGCCGAATCCACTGCCACCGAAAACACAACAGAATCTGGCCTAACCGAGAACAAACCGGTGTTAAGGCCGGGGTCGCGGCTGCAGAAATCGCGAACCAAAAAGCCGGTGGTTACGCAAAAACGGACAACACCACGCCAGCGAGTTCCTCGGGCGTTGCCGGTCGAACCCGGTAGTCCACCAGTGGAAACGGGAAGTTTCCGGGCTCGGGTAGTGGGAATTACGCCGAATGGGAATGTCATTCTGGCCTTGCCTAACGGAGAACGGGCAATCGTTTCGCCGCAAGATGCGGATCAATATTCGCGCGATGGCGGTAGCCGTCGCAGGCCGCGCCGTGTAATTATCGAACGGCGGATCATTGTGCCGCCTCAGCCCTCGCAGTTCCCGCCGTATCAGCCGTTCATGCCTCCGGGGACTTGATCTTCAGGTAACAGCGTATCGGCGCGCCGAGTGCAGACGGTTATGCGCAGACCGCCGACGCGCCGGCGCGTCAGCAACAATTAATCTTTCTTGTCCGGGTCCACCGTCTCCGGCAGATGCAAATTTTCGTTCTCTAACTTTCCCTCGAACGCTTTAACGAAGGCGTTCTTGAAGACATTAAAGATCGTGGTGATAAGCGCCGGTTGGGGTTGATCAAAGCTGCCACTGACCGGTACCTGGGTCCCGAACCGGTTCTTGGGCTGGTTTCGAATGATTTTGGTTAGGCCGTCAACCACCGACGCCCAGAGCCCGCTCAGCGGGTTTTTGTCCCCTTCGGGAATGCCAATATCCATGTTGTCGAACACCGGTTCGACATACCCCTTGAACTGTCCGTCCTTCGATTCCAGCTGCGTGGCCAGGCGAAACGTTCCGCTCTTGAAATCGAAGTGGCCATATGCCCGCGCGAAATCGTTCAGCTTGGGCAGGGAAAGATCGCGGACCTCGAGATTGAGGGCAAAGGAGGGCTCGGCTGCATACGGGTCTAACGACATTTGCATCCGCGCGTTCCCCTCCCGCATCGGTCGTCCTTCGCCCTGGATCTCCGCGATCAGTGTCTTCGAAAGCTTTTTGCTGTTGGTAAGATTGGTCGCCACCATTCGCACATCATCGATGACGATGTCGACCTTCGGATCGCTGCTGAAATCGCGATAATGAACTTCGCCGTTGTGCACCGCGAACCGGTTAAACTTTAGGGGAAAGAGTTGTTTGATCTTTTGGGTCCAGGGTTCATCCACCGCGGCCTGCTGTTCGGCCTTGCTCGGACCATTCACAAAATTCAACTCCGGACGGTGAAAATCGATTTCGCCGACAAAGCTGCCATTAAACAAAGCTTTCCATTCCACCGACAGATCCACCAATGGCGCGGCAAAGAACGGCACCGGCACCTCGCCGCTGGTCTTTTCAATCTTGATGTTGTGAATCTGATAGGCGCCCCGCCACAAGTGAAGCGTGACCGCATCCACGTGTGCGCGGTAATCAGGAATTTCCGAAAGCTTGCGGTTCACATAATCGCGCACCCATATTGCCAGGAAGAGATGAAGGATGAGCACTATGACCGCCACCGTCACCAGCACCCAGAACCACCACTTGCGGAATAGTTTCCTTCTCATGTTTTGTAGGGGAAACTGTTAGCTTCCCGTTCCCAGAGACGTCGTGCCACGTCCGTAAGTGGAAAACGTTCGCGCGATAGCGTTTGGCTGTGTCGACGAAACGGGGGTTACAAAATTCAAATTCGAATTTCGGATTTTCGCGAGCAATCATTTGCCCGGGCCTGGGCTCGGACTCGCCATGGGAAACGCGCACGCACAGTGTAGCGCGAGCTTCCAGCTTGCGAACTAGCCACTTCGCAACCGATACGGTTGCGCACTTTAACTGATCGTGAAGCGCCGTTACGGAAATGGCTTATTGAGTCGGGCTCGGACTCGCCATGGGAAACGCGAATGTGGATTCGGGTGACGCCGCGGGCGCCGAAGATCCGGGGCTTGGCGAAGGCGCGCCGAATTCCGGAGCAATCGATAGTGATGGACTGGCCGACGGCGATGGGCTTGGGGACGGAGTCGGTGTGGGTGTGGGTAAGGGCGGAATAATATTGTCCCAATGATGTAACGGAACGGTGGCCCCCCCTATTTCGTCGACCAGGGCCTGGCAACGCGCCTGGATCTTCTCCAGATCCGGCGGCCCAAATGGCGTCTCAACTGTTCCCGGAAAGATCAGATAGGTCACTTTCAAGTCGCTCACCGGCCGGTTGTACGGCGTAGCCAGGTTATTGATCTCTTTGGCGATCCGGAGTGAGGCCTCACCCGTCTTGTCGTTAGGCCCGACGTCGCCCACCAGCACGGGATAAATCTTATCGCCAAATATAACTACC
>DATFCK010000457.1:0-2226 GCA_035253185.1 Chthoniobacterales bacterium
GCTCGGCGCTCGTCTGGAAGGCGTGCCGGTTGAAGATCTGATTGGCGACAGTCGTGGATGGCGCAGTGCGGGATACGCCTTTTCGTTTGAGCCCGGAATCGCCCTTTCCAAAGGCCAATTTTTCTTCTCGATCACGGCGCCCATCGCCGTTCATCGGCATGCGAATAAGAATCTGACCGATGAAAAAGTTTCGAAAGATTTGAATCTCGACTTTGGCGGCAACGCGGCCTTCGCCGATTATCTCATTACCACGACGTTTTCGTGGCGATTCTAAAAGAACTGCTGCGATCGCACTTGAACGTTTCAATTCTGAAACGGAAATTGCGCTCGTTTATTATGAAACTGGCTTCCATTTCCGTTCATGCGCTCCTGATTTGTTCAGCCCTGGCGGTGGCCGATTACAGCCCCGGCGCAGCCGAGGAACCGTTTTTTGAAGGGCTCGGATCGTATTCACGAAAGGTCACCACCAAGTCGGCAAAAGCGCAGCGTTATTTCGACCAGGGGTTGGCATTTCTTCATGGGTTCAATCATGGCGCGGCTATTCGTTCCTTCGAGCAAGCCATCGCGTTGGATCCCGAATGCGCTATGGCCCATTGGGCGATCTCACTCGCAAGCGGCCCGCACATTAACTTTCCGCTGGTGCCGCCGCCAGCGGCCGAGCGGGCCTGGAAAGAACTCGGGCTTGCTCAGCAACACGCCGGCGGCGCAACCCCGGTCGAGCGCGCTTTGATCGATGCGTTGGCGAAGCGTTACGCAAACCCGCAACCCGAAGACCGCTCTCCGCTTGATCTGGCGTATGCCGACGCCATGCGCGAGGTTTGGAAAAAATTTCCCGATGACGCTGATGTCGGCGCGTTTTTTGCCGAGGCGTTAATGGATTTGCGTCCCTGGGATCAATGGACTCACTCCGGTGAACCGCAACCGGGCACCGAAGAAGTTCTCGCCACGCTCGATGCGGTTTTAAAACTGAATCCGGACCATCCATTCGCGAACCATCTCTATATTCACGCCGTTGAAGCATCGCCGAATCCGGAACGGGCCGATGCGGCGTCGGAGCGCCTGGCGAAATTGCAACCCGCGCTTGCCCACAACGTTCATATGCCGTCGCATATCGATATCCGGCGTGGTCGCTGGCATGAAGCGGTTAGGGGAAACTTCAGCGCCATTGAGGCCGATCAAAAGTACCGCAAGACTTTTGGCCCTCCGACCGGATTTCTGCCGGTCTACGCCGCGCACAATCGTAATATGCTGGTTTACGCAGCGATGATGACCGGCCAACGCGAACTGGCGATGAAACAGGTTCGGCAAATGGTCGCCGAGCTGTCGCCGGGTTTTCGAGAAGAGTATGCGTTCATTGCCGAAACCTTCCTGTCGATGCCGTTGGAAGTGATGATGCGATTCGGCATGTGGGACGAGATTTTGGCGGAAAAGGACGATTACCCGGACCAGATGCCGTTCACCCGCGCGTTTCATCACGCGGCTCGCGCAATTGCTTATGCGGCCAAGCGCGATGCGGCGAGCGCGCGCAAGGAACAGGCGATTTATGCCCGGAAGGTGAAGCTTGTTCCAAAGGAGCATTTTATCAGCAACAATCCGTGCGAGGCGATCGCGGCTGTGGTCACTCCGATGGTTGAAGGCGAGATTCTGGTTGCGGAAGGGCGGCCCGATGCCGGAATTCGGCAATTGCGGGCCGCAATCGAGTTGGAAGATCAGCTAAAGTATGACGAGCCGCCGGGCTGGATGATTCCGGTTCGTCATTCACTCGGGGCGGTGCTGATGAACGAAGGCCGCTTTGCCGAGGCGGAAGAGGTTTACCGGGAAGATCTCCGGCGGCTTCCCGAGAATGGCTGGTCGTTATACGGTCTGGCCGAAAGTTTGCGACAACAGAAAAAGCAGAAGTCAGAAACTGAAAACGCGATGGCGCGATTCGATAAAGTCTGGGCAAAGGCGGATCTAAAGATTGGCAGTTCATGCCTGTGCCAGCCGAAGCTCCGTTAGGGTGTAGACGCGGACTCTGGCCGCGTTGTCCCTCCATGGAAGCCGGCGAGCCGCCGCTTCTGCCGAGAAGCGGACCACGTTAGGCGGCAATTTCGTCATCTAAATCTTCGACATATTGATCATCGCGCCGCTTGAGATGCGCCACTGTTTCGATCTCGGCCGTTTGCGGAAACATATCGAGGGGCGTTACGGATTCGATATCGAATCGCTGCGTCAAATCTTTGAGGT
>DATFCK010000458.1:0-3438 GCA_035253185.1 Chthoniobacterales bacterium
CGCAGGCGGCCCGACGAGGCCGGCCGGCTAGCCAGGTCTTGAAAGATATTGCGCAGATTTTTTTTGACCTCGGCTAACTGTTCCGGATCGAGTGCTTGGTGTTGAGCGTCCGTCTCTGCCAGGATGATTGCCGGAATCAACACGTTATCGTAAAGCGAAGTTAACGAGTTCGATTTTAAGTACGAGTCGACCAGTTCCATTTCGTCCTGTTCGCCGACGGTCAGCAGTCGATGATAGCAGTCTTCTGCCGGTGTGAGCGGTTCCTCATCGCTGAGTAACACACTGAGAAAAGAAAGCCGTGGAACATGCCGCCCCATTACGACGAGGCAGACAGTCATAGGTGTAGCCAGCATCAAACCCACCGGTCCCCAGAGCCAGGTCCAAAACACCGCTCCCACAATCAGCGCGATAGAGGATACCCCGGTATGTTTTCCATAGAGCAACGGTTCGAGAACATTGTTCAAAATCAGCTCAATCCCTCCGAAAAGGGCGACGGTTAAAACCGGCATCGTCCAATGCGGCGAAACCGCCAGGGAGAGAAGAGTCGGGAGTATGGTCGCAATCCACGGCCCGACGTATGGAATAAAGCGCAACACCGTGCCGATGGCGCCGAAAAGGACGGCGTTAGGGAGGCCGATAAAGTACAAACCAATTGCGACACACCCGCCGTAAATAAGATTCACCAGCAGCTGCATCCGCAGGTACCTGGAGACGCGCTCGGCCGCATCGTCCAGGGCGTGGGTGGTTGCGCTAATGCGACCCTGCCCGATCAGGCGAATCACCCGGTTCCGTAAATCTTCACGCTCGAAAAGCATGAAGATGACCAGAACCAACACCAGCGCCGCTGTGCCTAACGGCCCCAGCAACGGCCTGATGATCATTTGGACAATTTCGAACGGGTTCGCCCGGGAGGTTTCTATCACCTTCACTGGCAGCGCCGGTGTCGGCGGGCTAGGTGGCGACACCACCGCCGTTTCGGGTTTTCCGACCTCCTGGGTGATGGTCGGCGGCGGTGACGGCTCTTGTCCGGGAAGTTCGTGCTTTAATTCATCGACGGTCTGCGAAAATTTGGTCAGCGCGCCATCCTTGGGAGTTCGAAACGCGCGCATCTTAGTGACGATATTGCCCTTGTATTCCGGCAGCTTGGTCGCCAGATCGACCAACTGCCGGGTCACCATCCATCCCGCGGCTCCGGTCGCGGTAAAGATAAGTGCCACCACCAGTAAGACGGCAGCGATTCGACCGATCCAGCGTTCCAAACGCGACACCAAAGGCGCCAGCAGAAAGGTCAGCAATGCGGCGAGGGCTAGGGGTATGAGAAGATCCCGCCCGAAATAGAGCGCAGCGATCACAAACGCGGTTAATGCAACCGTCCAAATGCCCACCAGGGCATCGCCAGCAACGGTTTTACTTTTCGGTGTCGGCATGAGAAGAAGTTCTAGTGCACAAAATATCACGGGGATCCGCGCAAAGCGAAGAGCTAAGAGCCAGGCCGCAGACTGATGGTGCGGAGGAGCGTCAGCGCGGAGCACTGATGCGTTAAAACGTTAAATGGTTAAATCGTTGAATCGAAAAACTGCTTTCGGCAAAGCCACATTCTGCCGGTTTAACGATTCAACGTTTTTAACGCTGTTAACGGCGGCGGAGCTTGCGCAGCCATGAGTCCGACCACCGACCTGCACGAACTTGATCAAGCACCGCCGCGCGCCATGACGTCGCGACTCGAGGGCGAATTACTCGAGGTTTCGATGGGGCCACAACATCCTTCCACCCACGGGGTGTTCCGCATGAACGTGGCGCTCGATGGTGAGATTGTTCGCAAATTGAAACCAGTGTTCGGCTACCTTCATCGCAATCACGAGCAGATCGGAGAACAAACCAGTTATCTCGGTTCGATGCCGTATACTGATCGGCTCGATTATTTTTGTTCCATGACTAACAACTGGGCCTACGCGCTCAGCGTTGAAAAACTTGCCGGGGTCGAGGTTCCGGATCGTGCCCAATATCTTCGAATCATCCTGGCCGAGTTAACCCGCCTTCAAAATCACGCTTCTCTTCTCGGGTTTTTGTTGAGCGACATGGGCGCATGGGGCACGCCGCTGATGTATGCTTTCCGGGAACGCGAGAAGATTCTTGATTTGTTCGAATCGTTATCCGGCGCGCGCATGATGTGCGATTACATGCGTTTCGGCGGTTGCCGGGTCGATGCCGGACCGGAATGGATCGACCGCGCCCGTAAAGTTGTGGCCGAGTTCCCGAAATTTCTGGATGAGTTCGAAGAACTGATTCTGGGGAACGAAATTGTGATCGCCCGGACGCAGAATGTGGGCGTGCTGACCCCCGAACTGGCGATCAGCGCCGGCATTACCGGCCCGATGCTGCGCGCCAGCGGGGTGAATTACGATATTCGCAAGGTGGACGGCTACGGATTTTATCCGCGATTCAAGTTCCGGGTGCCGTTAGGCGACCATGGCGACACTTATGATCGGTTGATGATGCGCGCCTTGGAAATGCGCGAAAGTATCAGCATTCTCAACCAGGCCTTCGAACAATTGCCGGCGGGTCCAATCCAGAATCCAAAAGTAAAAGTGCGCGCCTTCAAACCGCCGGCCGGAGAAGCCTACGGAAGGATCGAAGGTCCGAAGGGCGAGCTCGGATTTTATCTGATCAGCGACGGCGGCGCGAATCCGTATCGTTACCGGGTGCGCCCGCCGAGTTTTATCAACCTGACGGTTCTGGAGGACCTTTGCCTTGGCCACACCGTTGCCGATGTCATGGTGATTCTCGGCAGCGTAGATATCGTCATGGGAGAAGTGGATCGCTGATCGCGCGCCCGCGCGATCAGCGCGTTGAATCGTTAAACCGTTAAGCCGTTGAACCGTAAAACCCAACCGTGCATCTCCAAAAGATCGATCTTTGATGTTTTCATTGCTTTGGCTGCTTCTTATGCTTTAACGCTTTAACGCTTCAACGCTTTAACGCTTCAACGCTTCAACGCTTTAACGCTTCAACGCTTCAACGCTTCAACGTCGCCAAAGCAATGCTCGGCACAGGAATACTCAAGGGAATGGCAGTAACGGCGAAGAATTTCGTCGGAAGCTATTTTGAACCGGAACGCCTGATCACGGTTCAGTATCCGGAGGAGCGTAATCCCCTTCCCGAAAACTATCGCAACTTTCCGTTCCTGGTTTTCGATGGCTCCGATCCCGAGGCGGGTCTGCGCTGCGTCGCCTGCAAGATTTGTGAAAAGGAATGTCCGCCGCAGTGCATCTACATCACCAAGAGCGACGACAAAAAGCCGGATTACATGGGCAAACCGCAGTTTTATCCGGCGGTATTCGATATCGATATCTCGGTTTGCATGAGCTGCCAGATTTGCGTGGAGGTCTGCCCGTTTGAAGCAATCAAGATGGACAAGGTCTTCGAGCTGAGCCGCCG
>DATFCK010000459.1:0-2405 GCA_035253185.1 Chthoniobacterales bacterium
TCGTCGCGTTTAGCGTGAGCGGGCCTTCTGAATTGCCTGCGCCAGCAAATCGCAGACCGGATTAATCTCTTGCGGGTAAAGATTGGAGCGTTGAATCAAGGTGGCCTCCCGCATGACCGCCTCCAGAAGTCCAACAGCGCCTTCGTTTTGCAGTTCTTCGATGATAGATTGCAACTGCTGGAATGCGGCTGAATCGCCACGGGCAACAGCCAGCAGCGGTTCGTAGATCCGTCTGCCCAGTGGATCGCCGCCCCACGATAAAGTCGCAGCCTCATTCCAAAGATTGGATGCCTCTTGTTTGTTGCCTTCGAGCGCCCGCGCAATGCCGAGTCGGAAAGCGGAAAAGGCATACCGATCCTTTTGATAAGCCTCTTCAAGATGACGAACACCTTGCGACAGAGCCGCCTTGTCTTCCGACCCGTTGGCGCGCTCGAACAACATGTAAGCCAGATTGGTTCGCGCTAAACAATCGAGGCGTTTCATGTCTGAGCCGACCAGGCTTTCCAGGAGCTCGCTGGCCCGGTGGTCGGTTCGATCATTCAAGTAAATCGCATTCGCCAGTTGAAGAAGAGGAACTACGGCGTTCGGTCTCGCGCCGATTGCGCGGTTGAATTCTTCGATTGCGAGCCGATAACGGCCAAGATTGAAATAGGCGGTACCGAGACCGGCGTGCGCTCCATAGTCCGGTTCGTTTCGCTTGAGCGCGGCCTTTAACGAAATTTGGTATTGATCGGCCGCTTCACGAATCCGGCCCGAGCCTAACAATATGTTTCCGAAGCCGACTGGAGGTTTTGGTGATTCCGGATCAATTTCTTGAGCCTGAGTGTACATTTCGCGGGCCTTTTCAAAATCGGGGCCGACTCCGACGGCGTAAACGTCTCCCAAACCGACATAGGCTTCAGACAATTTGCTATGTCCGAATTTGGCGGAGCGATTCGGACGCCGGTGCCGCTTTTCTATGTCGAGCGCGCGATTATAAGCATTGATCGCGTCGGACAGAATAGGCGCATCTCTGGAATCACCTGAAGCATAAAACTGGCGCACTAACGTGTCGCCGATCCCAAACCAGGGCGAGGATTCTCCGGGCTTCATCCGGGCCGCGTCTTTGAAACGGTGCAACGCTTCCGGATAATTCGCGGTGTCGAGCGCGAGGTATCCCGAGTCTAACAAGTCACGGTAGCGGAGCTGCTGGCGCGCCTGGTAAGTGTAGAACAGCAGAGCGGCGCATCCGCACAGGATCAGCGCGGCCACGGCGATCCCGATACGTCGCTGTCTGCGGAAACGTTCGCGCTGAACGGCGGCAACCCGCTCTGCTTCTTCGCGCTCTCGCCGCGCGGTGCGGCTGGCCAGCGCCACCGGTGTAAGCACATCATGCGTCAGCTCGATCCGCCGAATGCCGCCCCGTTCTTCAACCACCAGGAGCCGGCGCTGGACCAGATCCGTTATGACCCGGACGCTGTCTTGTTTGGAAACGCCGGCGCGCTCGAGTTCGGCCTCCGCGGTGTCGAGGGTCACCGCCTGCCGGTAGCCGGCGTCAGAAAGCAGGCGATTCTCCACAAATTCCCTAACCGCGGGCGGATGACTGGCGAATGCGTTGGCGTAAAATTTTTCCAGGATATGACTGCTGCGGCCCTGCAGAAGCTCGACTTTGATAGTTTCGTCGCCGGCCGCGAGCCGCTCGGCATTCAGTTCCGCGCACAACAGGCTGAGCAATGGTGGAACGGCGTCCAGCTCGTCGAGCGGAACATCGGATTGAACGCCGGCGACGAAACGCACAATAGACGCTCCCACCTCAGGAGAAACAATCGGCGGCTTGTTAGGCCGAAGGCTTCCGGGCTCGATCACGGCCTGAAGCGCCTGGGAGCCACTTAATGGTCGCAGTTCCATCCGGTTATCCATGATGGCGGGCAGTTGCCAGCGCCATCGCTCCAACAAGTGAAGGTAATCTTCACGAAGCGACAGGAGGACCTTGGCCGGATGAGCGTGGTAACTGAGCCGTTCCGCCAGGTCGTCATCGTTTTCGACCAGGGCCCGCACTTCGCGCGGCATGCGGTTCTCGACAATCGAAGCCAGGGTTTCGCGAAAATCTTCCGCTACCCCGCGCAGTCGCTGGCCCAGGGTAAAGATCTCCTCGAACTGGTCGAACAGGAAAACCGGCCGCATCGCGGCAGTACCGTTGGGCCTAACAAGTCCGCAGGCAGGATCGTGCAAGAGCAACCACAAATTGGATGCCGCGCGGCAGAGCTCGGCCAGATCGTTAGTCCCACTATTGGCCAGCGTTGTCGCCAGCGCTTCTATCATCTGCCGTCCGACCGATGGCGCCGTTTCATCGTAGCGGATACGGATAATCACCGGCAAAAACACCTCTTCGCGCAATCGAGGCACCAGGCCGGCCTGAATGAGTG
>DATFCK010000460.1:0-2694 GCA_035253185.1 Chthoniobacterales bacterium
GCGCCGAACGCGCGGAATCAACCATAGCCTGGGGCAACGCCCCAGGTATTGAAGGTATTTGGGCGAGAGCGCTGAAGGCGCGTTTCAATTCGTCGTCCTGAATGGACTCTGCATGCTCAATCGTTGAGTCGCGCTTGCAGCGCTCACCTTCCTGAGTTGATGCTGACCTGGGGCGCTGCCCCAGGCTCGGATTGAAAACGCGCCTTTGGCGCTGCCGCCGATGTGGCTGATTCAGTTGGCTGTTATTCCCTATCGCCAACACCGGCCTAAGGCCGACAGCAATGAGTGCGGCTTAAGCGGTCGCCGGCGCCAATCGCCGTTGCGGTAACGCCGATTGGACCATCATCAGTTCGCTGATGTTCTCGGGGGTTAACAACCCCACCAGGCGTCGCGCGCTGTCCAGGACGGGGACGGCCGGGCAATTGCATTCCTGCATTATCCGGAACGCTTCTTCGAACCGGGTGCCGGTAGTAACGACCGGAATATTGCGCTGCATGACCTGGCCCACTCGAATAGACGGGTCGTTTTTGCGCAACGCGGCGATTAAATCGTTTCGGGTCAGTACACCGGCCACGTTCCCCGTTTCATCAATCACCGGGAAATCGTGCTGTGAAGTAGCCAGTAATGCATCCACCGCTTCCTCCAACGTCGCTGAGACAACAAGCGTTCGGAATTCACGTATCATCGCCGCCGAAACAGGGAAGCGTCTCGAAACGTCTCTCATCTGGGCCAGAGCCGCTTCCTGTGATGCGCCGATGTAAACGAATAGCGCGATAAAGATCAGAAGCGGATTATACATTAGTCCCAGGAACCCGAACATGAAGGCAAACCCTTGTCCGACGGTTGCGGCAACCTGAGTTGCCCGGGCGTAACTAAATCGGGTTGCCAGCAGCGCGCGAAGTATGCGGCCGCCATCCATCGGAAATGCCGGCAGTAAATTGAACAGTACGATAAGTATATTGATCTTGAGCAACATTGAGAGCAGGTCGCCGCTTTGCGTTGCGGTAAACGGATTGAGATCAGTTCGGGCACCGAATAGAAACAAACACGCAGCAATCACTACGTTCACGAGCGGTCCCGCTATTGCGATAATCAATTCCTGTTTCGGTTCTTCCGGCATCCGCTCCAGCCGTGCCACGCCGCCGATCGGCAGAAGCGTTATGTCAGGAGTGTTAATCCCGAAACTTTTGGCCGCGATGGCATGACCAAATTCGTGAAGCACAACGCAAAGGAAGAGGATCAGGATGAAGAACACGCCGACGGCTGCAGCGGCCGAGCCGCCGCTCGCGTAATAACCAAGCCCCAGCCATCCGATCAGCAGCAGAAATGTGATGTGAATGCGCAATTGAATGCCCGCGACGCGGAGAATGGGAATGGACCAGCTCATGGGAAACGTTCGTGCGTGAGTCGATCGCGCGCCAGCACTGTAATTAATGAGAAGTATGGCGGAGGCTCGGTAAGCGGCGGAAAGTAGAAGCGATGTCTCGTCGCTTTCAAACCTGACCAACGCGACGAGACGTCGCGTCTGCAAAATTCGCGCTCTGAACTTGCCCTTACGACAAAAGCGCTTTTTTCGACGCCCCAATCTCGGATGATTCTGCCTATGGATCGGGCGGATGTTGCAATTGTCGGCGGCGGACCCGCGGGTGCGTCATGCGCCTTTTTTTGTGCGCAGGCCGGTTTGCGGACAGTCGTGCTCGAACGCGAAACATTTCCCCGCGAAAAAGTTTGCGGCGATTGTTTAAATCCGGCGTGTTGGCCGGTTCTTCGGCGGTTAGGCATTGCCGATGAGGTAAAAGCTGTTCCCCATGGCAGATTGGAGAAAGTCGAATTCATTGGAATCGGCGGAGCACGAGTAAGCATCTCTCTTCCTGTTGGCGACGGCGCCGAGATCGCGCTGAAACGCAGTTTATTCGATCATTTGTTGCTCCAACGTGCAGGTAACGCCGGCGCGGAAATTCTGGAGGGCGCGATGGTCACGCGGGTGGAAAAAGCGCGTTGGGGTGATTGGAAGATTGATGTCGTTCGCGATAAAATCACGGCGCCGATTCTGGTAGCAGCCGATGGCCGAAATTCCACCGTGGCTCGACTTCGCGGCCTGCTGCCGGCTACCCAGCGGGAACGGGTCGCACTTCAAACTCATATTCCGTTGCCGGCAGGGTTTGGAAATCGCGTGGTCTTGCAATTACTGGAGGAAGGTTATTCCGGCCAGGCGCCGGTCAACGCGGACGAACTGAATCTTTGCCTGGTCAGCGCCGGCGCGGACATCGACCGGCTGAAAGCCTGGGCGGCAATCGAGTTTAAGGTGTCATCGAATCATCCCTGGCGAACCATAACGCCCCTCGCCAGATCGCCGTTAGGCCCGATGCATGATAATCTGTTCCTGATCGGCGACGTTGCGCGGGTGGTCGAGCCCTTCACCGGGGAGGGTATTTATTACGCGCTTCGGTCGGGCGAGCTGGCTGCCGAAGCGATCATCGCAATCGCGCGGGAAGAGAACCGCCAGGTCGTCTTACGACGGTTCACCCGGCAACATCGGCAAATGTACCGCGGACGGCTCTGGGTTAACCAAATGGCGCGCGCGGCCGTTCTGTCGCCGAGAATTGGATCCGCCATTATCCGCGTAGCCAAAGTGTATCCGGGTGTTCTACGCCAATTGACGCGAAAAATCACCGGGCAGACAAGTTAGTCCGG